>JBFIHZ010000088.1:0-12468 GCA_041601535.1 Lysobacterales bacterium
CATCCACCGTTAGCACCTTGCCGTTGAGCAGTACACGGTCAGCAAAGGGCGGGGCGGCATAAGCGCCCGCCTGCAGCGCCAGGGTCACAAGAGCCATCTGCGCAAGCCGCGGTAAACCGGGCGGTAGCCGGCACCAGGGCGACAGCATGCGGTTAGAAGGTTGAGACTGGCGTGCTTTGCAGGCTTTTGGAAAAGGCAGATTCATAAAGCCATCATAAGCGCCACACGGTATATTGCGTAAGCCCCCTGAGCCGCCAGGTCTGGCCGGCCGCACCCCTCGATTGAGCTTGAGTTTCGCCTGATCCGGGCCGAAGATGCATGTCATGAACCATTCCACTGGCAACACCGCTGCCGGCTCCGGCCCGCCCGCGCAGGACAAGCCTCCTGGCGGCGGGATTTCTTTGGCTGAAGCAACCCGCGTATGGGCCAAAATAGGCCTGCTCAGTTTTGGCGGCCCGGCCGGACAGATCGCCTTGATGCACCGCATACTGGTGGAGGAAAAAGGCTGGGTCAGCGAACGGCGTTTTCTGCATGCGCTCAATTTCTGCATGCTGTTGCCCGGCCCGGAAGCACAACAACTGGCCACCTATATCGGCTGGATGTTGCACCGCCTGCGTGGCGGGCTGGTGGCCGGCGGCCTGTTTATCCTGCCTGGTTTTGCCGTCATCCTGGGCCTGAGCTACCTGTATGCCACGGCCGGCTCGCTGCCCTGGGTGCAGGCCCTGTTCAGCGGACTGAAACCCGCCGTGGTGATGATCGTATTACAGGCCGTATTGCGCATCGGCCGCCGCTCGCTGCACTCGCCGCAACTGGTGACGCTGGCCGTGCTGGCGTTTGTGGCGATGTTTGCACTGAACATTCCGTTTCCGTACGTGATCCTGGTGGCGGCCCTGACCGGCTGGGCGCTGTCGCGCACGCCATGGGCCACACTGGCCGGTGCCCACGGTGGCCATGCCGGGTCCGCGGCAGATCCTCAGTCCGGCGCTGATACGGCCGCGCCCGCCGATGCCGGGGCCTCTGCACAGACAGGCGGCTGGGCTTATACCTTGCGCTACCTGGGGCTGTTTGGGGGTTTATGGTTGCTGCCGGTGCTGATTCTGCTGCTGTGGCTGGGGCCGGATAATGTGTTCACCAGCATCGCCGGCTTTTTCAGCAAAATGGCCGTGGTAACCTTTGGCGGCGCTTACGCGGTGTTGGCCTACGTCGGACAGGAGGCGGTGCTGTCGCATGGCTGGCTGGCACCGGGTGAAATGATCGATGGGCTGGCGCTGGCCGAGACCACCCCCGGCCCCCTGATCATGGTGGTGCAGTTTGTCGGTTACCTGGCAGCCTACCGTGACCCGGGCCTGCTGTCGCCGGCAACTGCCGGATTGCTGGGCGCGATACTGACCACCTGGGTGACCTTCATGCCGTGTTTTTTGTGGATTTTTGTCGGTGCGCCGCACATCGAGCGGCTGCAGCACCACCGTGCCCTGTCAGGCGCGCTGGCCGCAGTCACCGCCAGCGTGGTTGGCGTGATCGTCAACCTGGCGCTGTGGTTTTCCATCCATGCGCTGTTCAGCGAGGTGGTGATTTACCGTTTCGCTGCTGCCCGTATGGAGCTGCCCTTGCTGGCGTCGCTGCAATGGCAGTCCTTGCTGATCACGCTGGTATCCGCCCTGCTGATTTTCCGTTGGCGTGCTTCCATCCTCACCACGCTGGCGGTGGCCAGCGCGATGGGTTTGGCCGGCTTGTGGATTTAAGGCCGTCCTGCCCGCCTCATTCGTAGCGCAGGGCCCTGATCGGGTTGGCGCGCGCCATGCGGTATACCAGGCCGCCCACGGTAAACCACGCGATCAGCAACGCGGCGATTCCGGCGATAACAAAATACACCGGGCTCAGCGCAATGCGCAGCTGAAACCCGTTCAGCCACTGGTCCAGGAACAGCCAGGCCAGGGGCCAGGCAATCAGGTTGGCTATAAACACCGGCTTGCTGAACTGCCAGATTAACAGCCGCATCAGGTCGGGAATGGTGGCACCCAGCGCCTTGCGCACCCCGACCTCCTTGGTTTTCAGTTCGGCGGTAAATGAGGACAGCGCAAACAGGCCCAGTGCGGACACCACGATGGCCAGGCCGGCAAATACCAGCATCATATGGCCCAACCGCTCGTCGGCATCGTACAAGGCGTCGATCTGGTCCACCAGGAACTGGCGAACGATGGGTTGATTGGGTTCCAGCCGGGTCCAGGACTCATCAACAAACTGCACCAGTTCGGCGTGTTGTTGCTGGTCCAACCCGGCGCGGTACCGAATGGAAACCGTGCCGCTGTTTTCATTCAGGCTGTACATGGCCGGCCGGCTGGCCTCACGGACGTTGCCGAAATTAATGTCCGGCACCACGCCAATAATGGTGTAGTCGGTCTTGAAGTTGATACCGGCGGTAAATACCTGCCCGATGGCCTGCTCGGGCGAGGCATAGCCCAGGTTGCTGACCGCGCTTTCGCTGAGGATGACATTGGCTTCCGGCCGCTGGTTCAGCTCGCCAAAACCCACCGCTGCATCGGTGGCATGCGCCCGGTCAAACAGCCGGCCCGCCACGGCCTGCACCTGATAGGTCTCGAAGAACTGCCAGCCGACCGGCACAAAGGCGATCATTTGCGCATCGGGCTGGCCCCTGGGCGTGACGCTGGTGGAAATGTTGAAACCGTCTGACGGCACAAACGTGGAATGTCCCACGCGGGTCACTGCCGGATGTCGCGTGACTTCGTCGATAAAAGTGCGCAAAACCTGGTTACGGGTCTGATCGAGGCCGCGCACCAGCAGCAAGTTCTCCTTGTTGTACACCGGTTTGATGCTGCGCGCGTACCGCGTCTGGCTCAGCACCACGGTGGTGGCGATGATCAGTCCAATGGATATGGAAAACTGCAGGATGACCATCAGGTTGCGCAGGCGGGGCGAGCTTTGCGCCGACGATTGGTTGGACTTCAGTACCCGCGACGGCTGAAACGAGGACAGGTGAAAAGCCGGGTACATGCCGGCGCCCAGGCCTACCACCACTGCAAGCGCGGCCAGGCTGATCAGGAACAGCGGCTCGGACAGGTACGGTGCGTCCAGGCTTTTCTGTACGAAATTGTTGTAAAACGGCAGGATCAGCTCGACCAGCACGGCTGCCAGCACCAGCGCCAGCAAGGTCAGCAGGAAGGCCTCACCCAGGAACTGCAGAATCAGGTCACGGCGCCGCGCACCCAGGGTTTTGCGCATCGCCACTTCGCGCGCACGCAGGCTGGAGCGGGCCGTGGCCAGGTTCATGAAATTGATTGAGGCGATGATCAGGATCAGCCCGGCGATTACGCCCAGCGTCCACAGGGTTTTCGGGTCGATGGTTTGCACATTACCGATGCCGAATGTGTCTATGTCCAGATGGACGTCGGGTAAACGCGAGAAGCTGAAAAAGTAGTATTCGCTGGGCTGTACGCCAATGGAGGCGGTGATGGCATCCGGCATCACCCGGTCCAGCATGGCTGGAATGCGTTGCTTCAGCTGTTCCGGGTCGGTGCCGGGTGCCAGCCGCACGTACTGGTTGAATGCCAGCGAGGTCCAGTTCTCGAATATCGAAGGCCCGAACGGGTTGGGCGGAAAGAACGCCTCTTGCAGCAACATCAGAAAATCAAATTGCTGATTGGAATTATCCGGCAAGTCACGCAGCACGGCCGCAACCCGGTAATCCCGTACCTGGTTATTGATGATGGTGGTCAGCTTCTGGCCCAGCACCTGATCGGCTGCAGTGCCGGGAAAGTATTTTTCTGCCATGGCCTCAGTCAGCGCCAGCGAGCTGTTGTCGCTCAGCACCTGGCCGACATCACCTGCCACCACCGGGTAGGCCAGAATGCGGTTGAAGTTGGCATCCACGGCCAGCATGTCTTCGGCGAACAGGTCGGCGCCCTGGCGTACATTCATCGGTATCTGGTTGGCCTTGGCCATCTCTTCGATTTCGGGAAATTCCTGCTCGAAGAAGGGCTTGAGCACCGCCGGAGTGAAGTACAGCGTGAACGGGTCATAGCCCGGCATATGCGAGGTCAGCCGCAGCAGGTAAACATCGTCGGTGTTGTCCAGGAAACCGTCGTAATTCAGCTCATCGCGCAAATACATAAAGATCAATATGCATGCCGCCAGGCCTATCGCCAGGCCGCCGATGTTGATAAACGAGTACAGCCTGTGCCGCAGCAGATTGCGGAAGGCGGTGATCAGGTAGTTTTTAAACATGGCTATAAGTTCTCCGGATCGCGTTTACTCATACCGCAGAGCGTGGATGGGGTTTTTGCTGGCCACCCGCCAGGCTTGCGCGGCAACCGTAAGCCAGGACCAATCCACCAGCAGGCTGGCGCTCATGGCGGCGCTACATCACCCGCAGGCTTTCGGTCAGCACTTCGCCGTCGAACAGCGAGATGTCGCGGCGAGCGTACTCGGCGTGCGCCGGTGAGTGCGTGACCATCAGGATGGTGGTGCCCTGGCGGTTCAGCTGGGTCAGCAGCTCCATGACCTCCTGGCCGTTCTGTGAATCAAGGTTGCCGGTGGGCTCGTCGGCCAGAATCAGGTTGGGCTCGGCGATTACGGCCCGTGCCACCGCGACCCGTTGCTGCTGTCCGCCGGACAGCTGCGCCGGCATATGTTCGGCGCGGTGGGCGATCTCCATCCGTTCCATCACCGCGAAGGCGCGCTCCTTGCGCTCCGCTGCCGAGACCTTGTGGTACAGCAGCGCCAGCTCGATGTTTTCCCGCACCGTGAGTTCATCAATCAAATTGAAACTCTGGAAAATGAAGCCGATGTTGCGCTTGCGGATGGCCGCCAACCGGCTTTCGCCGTAGCCAGCCACGTCCTCGCCGAGGAAGTGGTAGGCACCGGAAGTGGGGCTGTCCAGCATGCCAACAATGTTCAGCAAGGTAGACTTGCCGCAGCCCGAGGGCCCCATGACGGCGACAAATTCGCCGCGCTTGACCTCTATGCTGATGCGGTTCAACGCGGTGGTCTCCACCGTTTCCGAGCGATAGACCTTGCTCAGTTCCTGCAGCCGGATCAGCGTTTCCCCGGCCGCCAGTAATGGTCCGGGATCGTCCTGAAGGGTGCGCGCCCGGACCGCAGATATGCCGGCGGAATCGGTGCCTGGGTTGTTTTGCGGAGCATTTTCAGAGTTCATATCGGGTTCCTTACTGCTTGAATTTTTGCGGGCTTGCTTCGGTCCATTGTTCAACCGTCCTGTAACTCAAGTCGGTCCATATCGAGGTAATTGGTGTAGGGCGAGGTGATCACCCGCTCGCCTTCGTCCAGGCCATCCAGCACCTCGATGTCGCGCACGTTGCGCCGGCCGAGACGCACGTTGCGGCGCACCGCGCGCTGGCCATCAGGGGTGACCACGAAGACCCAGTTGCCACCGGTGTCCTGATAAAAAGCGCCATTGGGGATCAGCAGGGTTTCAGTCGGGCTGCCCAGTTCCAGGTTGAGCTGCAGGGTTTGTCCGCGGCGGATGCTGTCCGGTTCTTTGCCGGCGAACACCAGGTCAACTTCGAAAGTGCCATCCTGTACCTGCGGGTAGATCTTGCGCACCGCCAGTTGGTATTGCTGGCCAGCGTTGCTGAAGCTGGCGGTCTGACCGATATCCACCCGCGACAGATAGTACTCGTCGATATTGGCGGTGACCTTGAACGCGTCGGGATCATCGATCTGGCCGATGTTCACACCGCGTGCCAGCGCCTGGCCCACTTCCAGATCAAAGGCGGTGAGTTTGCCGTCCACCGGGGCGCGGACATTCAGCGCCTCAAGATTGCGCCGAGCCACTTGCAGGTTTTTCTCCAGCTGCTCGCCGGCCAGCCGCAGCTGTTCCATCTGCACTTTCTGCATGCGCTCGTCGGTCTGCTGGCTTTCCAGTGTTACTTCGCGCCGCGCCTGGTACCAGTTGAGTTCGTCCTGCAGCTGTTCCAGCGTGCCGCTGTCCACCAGGTTCTTCTCCACCAACGGGCTCAGGCGGTTGATCTCGCGCTGCAGCCGAATGATGTTGTAATTGATGTCCACCAGGTTACGCTTGTGCTCCAGGCGGTTCTGTTCCAGTGACAACTCGGTATTGCGCAGGTTGTTCAGTTGCTCGCTGACCTCGGCTTCGCGGGCGATCACGTCCAGCTGCAGCTGCGTGTTGGACAACTCGACAATCAGGTCACCGCGGCTCACCCGGGCGCCGTCTTCCAGGTGAATGGCTTCCACCCGGCCACCCTCTATGGCATCCAGAAACACCGTTTTCAGCGGCGCCACCTGGCCACGTACCGGGATGTAGTCATCAAACCGCCCACGGCTTACTGTGGAAACAACCAGGCGGTCGTTCTGAACGGTCAGCGCGCGGCCGGCATCGGGCCGCAGCAGCCAGATCGCCAGCAGCAAAACCACCACCAGCACGGTCCAGATCACCGGTTTGCGGTGTTTTTGCCAGGGTGATTGCTCAATCGCACGGTCCATACCGGCGCTGCCGCGGGAGCTGCCTGCTGGCGTGCCTGCGGAAGTGGGCGCCGGCCGCAAGGGACGGGGCTGCTGCGGGGGTTGGCTGGAAGGTGTCGACGTCATGGGCTTTATATATGCAAGTTTCCTGCCGCTGATATAGTTGGGCATAAACCCGTGTAAAAACAGCGGCCTGCACGCTTGCTATTCGCCGTCAAAGGTATTACTGTCCGTAAACGCGCATTAAACTGTACGATATCGAACACTTGTACGCAGGATGCAGTCTCCATGGGGTGGTTGGACAATCGACAACCTGAACGTCCCGCACCCTGCGACCACTACACGGATGGCAAACAGTTCATGCAATATCCAGCAACACCAAATCCACCAGCAAGCCGGAGCGCAGCCCGTTCACCATGACCTCGCAGGCCCATATCCTGGTAGTGGACGATGACGAGGATATCCTCAGCGCCTGCCGCCTGTTGCTGAAAAAGCGCGTTGGCCGGGTGGATACGGCCAGTGATCCGGCCACCATCCCGGCCCTGATGGCTGAGCACGATTACCATGCCATCCTGCTGGACATGAACTTCCGTCCGGGCGACGCCACCGGTGCCGATGGCTTGCGCTGGCTGCAACGCATCCGCCGCATCGACCCGCAGGCGGTGGTGATCATGATCACGGCGTACAGTTCAGTGGACGCCGCGGTGGAAGCGATGAAACTGGGTGCGCACGATTTTATTGAAAAGCCGTGGAATAACGAGCGGCTGATTTCCACCTTGGCGGCGGCGGTGCGGCTGCGCCGCAGCCAGGACGAAGCCAACCGCTTCCGTCAGACTTCCCGCATGCTGGCTGAAGACATGCAGCGTCACCATCACCCCATCATCGGTCAGTCGGCCGCCATCCGCAGGGTGCTGTCGATGGTACGCAAGGCGGCCCCGACCGACGCCAATGTGCTGGTGCTGGGGGAAAACGGCACCGGCAAGGAACTGATCGCGCGCGAGTTGCATGCGCTCAGCCCACGAGCTGATGAGGCATTTGTGAGCGTCGACCTGGGCGCCATTCCGGCCACCTTGCTGGACAGCGAATTGTTCGGCCACCGCAAGGGTGCCTTTACCGATGCAAGGGAAGAACGGCTGGGGCGCTTCCAGGCCGCCAGCAAGGGTACGTTTTTCCTGGATGAAATCGGCAACCTGCCGCTCAACCTGCAACCCAAGCTGCTCACCGTGCTGGAAAACCGGGAAGTCACCCCGCTGGGTGGCACCCGCCCGGTGCCCATCGACATCCGCTTGATCAGCGCGACCAATCTGCCGGCGGAACAACTGCGCGCGGCCGACACGTTTCGCCCCGACCTGCTGTACCGCCTGAACACGGTGGAAATCCAGTTGCCCGCGCTGCGCGAGCGGCGCGAGGACATTCCGTTGCTGGCTAATGCCTTCGTGCGCGAATACACCCGCAAGTACAACCGCCCGGTGGCCGGCATCAGCGATTCAGCCATGGATCTGCTGTGCGGCTACCGCTGGCCCGGCAACGTCCGTGAGCTGCGCTACAGCATCGAGCGCGCGGTTATCCTGTGCGAGGGCGATGAACTGGGCACGGATGATTTTTCATCCTTGTCGGACGGTGCCGCGCCGGGCCGCGCCGGGCCGCAAACCCTGGAAGACATCGAGAAAGCCGCCGTCAGGCAGGCCCTGCAGCAACACGACGGTAATATTTCGCACGCCGCCAAGGCGCTCGGCTTGAGCCGTACCGCACTGTACCGGCGCATCGAGAAATACGAGCTTTAGGGCCGCCTGGTGATCCGTTTCCGACAGTTTCGCGTGCAGGTAATGGTGCGCGTGCTGGCGCTGTTTGCCAGCCTGACGCTGCTGGCGTTTGCTGTGCTCACGCAGCAACGCCTGGTGTTGTTGCTGTTACTGCTGGCCGCCATTGCCGCACAGACCCTCGGCCTGCTGCGTTACATCAACCGCACCAACCGCGAACTGGAAAGCTTTCTGGCCGGATTGCGCTTTGGTGATTTTCAGCAAACCAGCCGCATCGGCCAGCTGGGCCCGTCGTTTCAGGCGCTGGAACAGACCCTGATGCACACGATGGAGAAATTCAAACGCCTGCGCACGGACAAGGAACAGCAGGCGCAGTATTTTCGTGCGGTGGTGCAGCACATTCCAATGCCCCTGTTCGTGGTGCACCCCGATGAACGGGTTGAGCTGCTGAACCACGCCACGCGGCGCACCTTCAATGTGGCCGAATTTCGCAATGTTGATGGACTGGCTGCATACGGCGCGGCTTTCCAGCGCGATGTGCGCCAGGTGAAACCGGGCGAAGCCCTGCTCACCACCATTGAACTGGCCGGTGCACAGGAATACTACATCCTCACCGCCACCCGCCTGACGTTGGATGGCCAGCCGCATCGGCTGATCTCGCTGCAGAACGTGCAGGGCGAACTGGATGCCACCGAGCTGGCCACCTGGCAAAACCTGTTGCGTGTGACCAGCCACGAAATCCTCAACTCGCTAGCGCCGGTGTCCAGTTGTGCCCAGACCGCCAGGGCGCTGCTGGACGATGCCATCCGGCACGCCGCGGACGACCCGGTCCTGCTGGAGGATTTGCACGGCGTGGGGGAGTCCATCGATACCGTGTTGCGGCGCAGTGAAGGGCTGGTGCGGTTCATACAGAGCTACCGGCAACTCAGCCGCATGCCCCAGCCGGACAAGCAGCGCCTTCAGGTCGGCCGGATGTTTCAGCGGCTGGAGTCCCTGTTACATGGCGAACTGGCGCGTAAAAACATTCAGCTCACGCTGCACCACGAACCGGCCGGCCTGGCCGTGATGGCCGATCCGGACCTGCTCGATCAGGCCATGATTAACCTGGTGCGTAATGCGGCGGATGCCCTGGCTGCCAAACCCGCCGCGCGCATCACCTTGTCCGCCGGGCTGGATGACAAACAACGCACCGTGATTGAAGTGCGGGATAACGGGCCCGGCATCCCGCCGGATACCGCGCGCAATATATTCGTGCCATTTTTTACCACCCGCGAACAGGGCAGCGGGGTGGGCTTGTCGCTGGTGCGTTACATCATGCTCAGCCACGGCGGCCAGGTAAGTTATCGTCCTGCTGCCGGTGGGGGTTCCAGTTTCCGCCTGGTGTTCTAGCCTGGCGGCGGATTCGTCCGGACTAGGGCCGTGAGGTTTTCATTTCGCGCAGCAGCGACAGCACCAGCCAGCCGACCAACAGCACGCCACCGATCAGCGCGGCCCACACCAGCGCCACCCGCCAGTTTTGCGCAGCACCCACGCTCAGGGCAGGTGCGCCGGCCAGCAGTTCGCGGGATCCTATGGTGGCCTGCCCCGGTTCGCCGGCGTCTTGCAGCAGCTGGAATATGGCTGTGTCACCCAGGCGGGTTTCCTGCGGAAAACCATCCAGCCGGTCCAGTGCGCGGCCGCTGACCAGCTCAAACGGCGCCGGCCCCTGGGCCACGAACAGCAAGCGCTCGGGCCGCCAGCCAATCTGCAGCCTGAGTCCGGCTTCTGCATTCGGCACGGGCGTACCGTTGATGGCGCCGGATTCGATGCGCACCTGCCATTGACCGGCGCGGGTGCGGCTCAGTTCAGCCGCCGGCGAACTGACTTCGTGGCCTGCCCGGCTGACATGGTAGAACAGGCCCTGGTGGGCATTGCGCCAGCTGTCGTCCGCATCGTGGCGAAACCGGATGCTGGCGCGCACCACGACATTGGCACCCGGTAACAACAGGTTGACGCGGTCTACTGGCAGATAACCACCGGCGTCAAACACGAACTCACGCCCGTTTTCATGGGTTTCCACCGGTGCCAGTTCCAGCCATTCACGGCGCGCGGCCGGGCCCTGCTGGTTACGGATGCCGGCAATGCCCTGTAGCTGCCAGCCGGACGGCATATCACGCCACCTGATGCGCAGGTAATCATCCGCCGCGCGCCGCAGTGGCAACTGTTTCTGTTCAATATGGGTGTCTGCATAGTGCAGGTCAGCCAGGCTGCCCTGCACCAGCCGCCGCCAGTTTTTCAGGTCATTGCTGTGCTCTACCGTGACGGTGCCGATAAAGCCGTTGGCCAGTTCGGGCCAGTCAAAGGCCAGCGCATCAAACGGCTCATCCACATCGCGCAAGTCAACGATATAGGCCGTTAACGGCGCCTGCGGTGGATCGCTGTCAGGGTCAGCGGCCGGGGTCTGGGTGTCGAGTTGCAGCGTGGTGCCACTGGCGCCTTGCTGCATCAGCAGGCGCAGCTGCTCAGGTGCTTTGCCGATGCTGCCGTACAGCGGAACCAGCCCCAGCGGGGTGACGTGTTCGGTGGTGTTGTCCGGTAATTCCGGATAGTCAAAAATTCGCGGCACGGCCATCCCGTCGGCGTTATACACGCCGGCATCACGCAGGCCGGGGTCGGTCACGCCCAGGTACAAGTCCAGCGGCACATCGGCAGCCAGGAATTCGGCCGCGGTGTCCACGCTAAGGGCATAGCGCCAGGCATAGGCATCGCGCGATGGAACCTCAGCCGCCATCGCGGTGCAGCACAGGATCAAAGGGGTCAGCACCAGCGCCGGCAGGCGCAGCGGCCAGCAGCGATTTGCACGCTTTCTCATCCAGCCGCAGTTCATGAATCCGCTGCTCCTGCGGCGGGCTCTGCCGCGGCGGCCTGACGTGGTGGTGCCGGTGCGAAATAGCCCACCACCAGTAACAGGACACCGATGCCAATAAAGGAAATGATGCGTTCAATGGTGCCGGAGTTACCCAGGTCCACCAGGAACAGCTTGATTACCACCAGGCCCATAAACCCGGCGCCGGCAATCCATACCGGGCGGCGCCCGCTACGCGCACCGTAAATCATGCCAATAAAACCCAGCATGCCCCAGTAAATGGACAGCGAAGTTTGCACCACCACCGAGTGGAACAGCAGGTCGTAGTCCCATGGCACCTGGGTGTAGTGATGCACCCCCCGCACCAGCGCGGCGGTGCTCAGGATAAAGAAGGCCGCAGCCAGCAGCCAGCGCAGCAGCGGCACGGCATTGACGAATTCGCCGGCCTCGGGCCGGTCGGCATCCTGGCGCAGCACGCCAAGGGCCAGCAGCGCCGTTACACCGGCGAACAGCATGGCCAGGTCAAATGGATTGAGCAGCGGAATATAGGCCAATGGCCCGGGATGGCCGGATTTCTCTATGCTCATCATCACCACGTACAGGACCTGCACCGCCATCAGCAACAGGCTGGTGCCGAGGTAAGCCGCGGCATGGGCGGGTACCGGCCAGGCCGGGCGGTGACGAAAACGCCAGATCAGCAGCGCGATAATGCCCGGCACCGCGCTGGCCGCGGCCACATGCCAGTCGCCGGCCACCGCGCGTGACAGCTGCCAGGAAACCTCACTGCTGGCCATCGCCGCCAGCAGCAGAATGCTGCCGCCATGCCAGGTGCTGCGCAAGCGTTCCAGTGCGCCGGCGGTATCGTGGCGGTCGTACTGGCGCAGCAGCCAGCCCTGCACCACGAACGCCAGCGGCCAGGCCAGCCAGCCCAGTCCAAACAGGAAGTGGCGCGGCACGGTGGCCATATACAGCGCGGCCAGCCCGGCCAGCACCGGCAGGTACAGCCAGGTAAAGCGGCGCGCGGCCGGCCAGTTCAGTCCGTGCCCGGCCAGCGCGAAGCCGGCATTGCTCAACGCCACGAACAGCAGCAGGATATGCGCCTCGGCATCGCTGTTGACCCGGTCGTCAATCTCCATGATGCCGGTGCCAAACCACCAGGCCACCCCCCAGGCAAACAGCACCCAGCCCAGCAGGCGGTACAGGCTGTGAACCTGTTTGGGTCCGAACGGCCGCAGCGTGCGCGCGCAGAACAGGGCGCTGAGGCTGATCAGCACACCGCCCAGCACATTGCTGTTGAGTACCGGCCAGGCGGCATTGGCCGTCCAGCCCGACAGGGCAAAGGCAAAACCGCTGAAGCCCACCAGGGCGGCACCGGCCCATACCGCCAGGTGGCGTGATTGCCGC
>JBFIHZ010000089.1:0-12466 GCA_041601535.1 Lysobacterales bacterium
GAAGTGAGCTTCGCGATGACGGCATAATTGTCGGTCAATGTCTTGTCGTATGCTGAATAGTCATCCCTTGTGAGCGCCGGAGCATCTTCGAGCGCAGTATCAAGCCGAATATGCGTTTCACCATTTGGCAGTACTGAATGCGAAACCTCATAACTGTGATTAACCCCCACAACGATATAGCCGTGGCTTGCCAGGTCCTGCATGGTTGTAGAGTAGTAGTCAAGGTGCCCCCGGTGGCCGTGGGAAAACAGCAGTACGGGAAACTTTTCCTTCGTTTTTAATGGGGCAGATCCTTCAAAGGCATCGAGCCGGGCTTCGTCAAAAACCCTTTCCAGGCGTGGCTGCAGAAATTCCTTCAGGTAGGGACCCAGCAAAGGCAGTGGTTGGAACGCGCCAATGTAAGAACTGATGCGATCGGCGTGAACCGGCGCCATCCCTGGTGATGCGTAGGCGGCGAGCTTCGGTACTGGCCTGTAGCGGTACAAGCGTAGCCCGGATACATCTGCCGTTGGATACCACACCTTGATGTGCAGCGTCCGTTTGTCGGACGGGTTCAGTGTGAACGTTTCGTCTCGGTCAGTTTTAATGACCCAGTGTGAAAGCGCTACGGTGTGCGGGCCTCTCGGTTCTGGCAGGTCAATATAAGTGATTGCCCAGAAAACAAGTGCTGCTTTAACGGCATAAAACACGACACCAATGCCCAAAGCCAGCGAAAGCCACAAACCACGCCGGCCATCGAAAACCTTGCGCACAAGGCAGGCAAGTATGAAAAAAATACCAGAAACAAGAAGGAGTTGAATCATAGGAGATTACCCAATGCCCAATAGCCGCTTTCGACCAAGCTATAGAATGTGCCACCGTAGATCGGTTGTTTTCTGTGAACCGACAGATCAGTCGAGAATAGGGGGAAATGGCGAGAAACTCTAGCAAGTAAGCTTGATATGTGACTTCACTCAAACTTATACACGACTTGGGCCGGTCAAATCTCCCGTATGCCTTTTTAGTTTTGCAAAGTAATCGTCTTTCCCGGCGCATGATTCTGGGAGAATGAAGCCACGTATCACGACAATTGAGTTGAACAGGAAAATACAGGGCTGTAGTCTTTCCCCACTTTCAACTGCTGTGGTAGTCCGTCATGTCAACTGAATCAAAACACTTACTCTGGCTTCATCACAGCAAAGCAGCCGGCACAATCTGTGCCGCAGTACTGATTTTGTTCAGTAGCATGGTATCCGCGCAGACAGCCTCGGTTACACCAGTCTCATTGCCTGGAACAGAGTCGCATGTTCTAAAGACCGGGCTGATTCCACAAGCCCTGCGAATTTACGTTTCATTGCCATTTGACTATGCATCATCCGGTGAACACTACCCGGTCATTTATGTCACGGATGGCGATAGCCTTTTTCCAAGGCTGTACGCGACTCTGCGCACGCTGGACGCGCCAGCGAGAAATGTCGCGGGGAAGACGGAGGTGCCAACTGCTATCCTGGTCGGGATCACATATGACGACGATCTGCACGATCCAACGTCGAAAAGTTCCCTTAGTTGGCGCATCCGCGATTTCACACCCCCCATGGACGCAAGCTACATCGATGCATACGTGGAACATCGTGCGCGCAATGGCACTCCGATGATCGACGGCGCAGTGCCTGGTGGTGCGGACAAGTTTCTTTCGATCATTGAGGATGAAATCAAACCCTATATCAACTCCCGTTATCGCGTTGACACCAGTGATGAAACCTATGTCGGCTATTCCCAGGGTGGTTTGTTCGGACTGTATGTGCTGTTCCAACACACCGCTGCCTTCGACCGCTATGTCATCGGCAGTCCAAGCCTTTGGTGGGGTAATGAAGTTGGCTTTGACCTGGAGGCGGGCTATGCCAGTACCCATGACAACCTGAACAAAAGCGTCTTTATTTCCGTCGGTGCCGATGAAAAGAATACAGAGCCAGCTAAAATGATTTCAAATGTGCAGGAAATGGCGAGGCGTCTTGAAGCGCGTGCCTATCCATCGTTGCAGCTGACATCAACCGTTATCGATGGCGAAAACCATCTTTCAGGTATCAGCGCTGCTTTAAGCAAGGGCATACGAGCGGTGTTCCAACAGCAATCACCGTATGATAAAGGCAGAAAATAAATCACGGCATATTCGCCAGCTCGGAATTTAAAATCCTGTTGGCGCTGAACTTATGGACTGCGTTTTTCACTTTGCGCACTGACGGCCGTGTATCGCAATTCTTTCTTGAGTACCTTTCCAATTTCGCTGCGTGGCAACTTGTCGATGATGCACAAATCGACAAGACGCTGATTCTTTCCGACGCGATTGTTGATCCAGTGCAATAATTTCGCAACATCAATGGTTTCGCCCCGCTGCGGAACGACAAAGGCGACTGGCGTTTCCCCCCAACGATTGGATGGAACGCCGATAACAGCCGCATCCGCTACAGATTCATGGAGAAGCAACTCGCTCTCGATATCGCTGGGAAAGATGTTGAATCCACCGCTGATTATGACGTCTTTTTTACGACCCAACAAAATCAGGTAACCGTCGGAATCGAAAGTTCCGATATCACCGGTGCGAATAAATCTTTTGCCGGTCGAATCGAACCACTCCACCGCGCGGGTCATCTCAATCTGCCCATTGTAGCCTGTCATCATGCTTGCAGAATGACCGACAATTTCACCTGACTCACCTGGCGGCAGTTCGTTTTCCTGGTCATCGATCAATCGAATATCGTGCCCGCTGAGCGGACGACCAACTGTGTGTAATTTATCCGGATGTTTGCCGGCCTCCAGTAAGCACGTACCGCCGCCCTCCGTCATTCCATAGGTCTCAATGAGATCTCCCGGCCAGCGTTCAAGAATTTCTGTCTTCAGGTTCGCTGCGAAGGGTGCGCTGGTGCAGAACTTGACACGGAAGGAGCCAAGATCGAATCGGGAGAACATTGGTTCTTCCATAATGCGCTTGTATTGCACCGGTACCAGCATCGTGTGCGTAGCCTTGTGCCGCTCAGCCAGTTCAAGATAGCGAATGGTAGTGAACTTACCGGTAAGAACTGCGGTGCCGCCGTGTGCCAGTGTCGGAAACAATGCGATCAGAGTCGTGTTTGAGTACATCGGTGTCGCAATCAACATGATTGCATCGGTTCCGTAGCCACTGTCCGCAACCCGCATCACATGTACCCAGCGCATCTGGTGCGACTGAATGATGCCCTTTGGAGCGCCGGTCGTACCGGACGAATAGATAATGTTGAATGGACTGTCGGGGCTTAAAGAAACCTGGCGTGGTTTGGTATTCCCGTCAACCAACCACTCGTCAAACGACTGGCCCGGGGAGAGAGTATCGAGGCTGATGCGCCGCACCTCCGGCCCTGTCCCATCCGCCATGTCCCTTACCGTGGTGTCCGCAAACAGCCATCGTGCCTGGCAATCGGCCAACATCGATTGATAGCTTGCGGCAGTAAGCGAAGTGGGTAATGGCACCACTACACCGCCGGCGCGCAAGACACCAAGGAAAACTGCGGCATACAGAATCGATGTATCCGCGGAGATCGCCACCGGGTCCCCGACCCTCAGTCCGTCGCGTTGCAAGGACGCAGCAATGCGATCCATCAACGCATTCAGTCCACCATAAGTAAGCACTTCGTCTTCAAGTACGAGCGCTGCATGATCCGGTTGATTACTGGCATGCGTGTAGATTCTATTCGTGATCACATCAAACATTTCAGCTGCCATCTGCCCATTGGATATCAAACATGATTAACAGAGATTTCCTGAACGACTGCCAGCGGCATCACTTCCCGCCGCGTGTGCCTTCCAGGTGTTGAATGATCTGCGGCATGTCCGTTTTCAATAACGATTCATAACGGCCAATAAGTGCGGATAGTTCACTTTCAAGAACTTTGAATACGGCGACTTGAGCATCGGTAGGTGCGGTATCACCCGAAACAATAATTCCCAGTAAGCCGGATAGTCTGTTGTTCAGCTGGATCGGGAAAGCAATTTTGTCCTTGGGGCTCTGGTTCTTGGTCTGATACAGCTTGCTTTCGATAGTTTCGAGTTCCTGCAACAGAACGCGTGCCGCGGTTTGGGACGTCGGCGCGGAGTCTGCGATTTTAGATCGCACTTCCGCTGTCACTTTTCTAATGGCCACAACCGTTTCATTAGCGCGCGCAGTTGCGTCACGCACCTTGAGCGCCAATGCAAGCTGCGCCTGGAGGTCGGCATCGCTGACAGCGGTCAGCCGCGGGTCCTTGTTGACCTGAAATTCAACCAGGTATGCCTGACCATCAACGACCAGGCGGGCTTTGTATTGGCCCGGCGCCACCCACGGTCCGTTCTTGGGGCTTGGACCCTCCAGAATGATGCCGTCGAAGACAGTGGCACCATCGTATCGAAGGTCCCAACTGATCCTGTGGGATCCAGCGTCCAGCGGTGTCGATTCGAGGACCGTTCGGACCGGCTGACCCTGGGGGTCCAGAATCTCCAGCTCGACAGAGCCTGCCGGGCCCGGCAAATGGAAGTCAATTTTGGCGGGAATGAGTCTCCGGTAGGCAACACCAGGTTTGAACAATCTGACCGTACTGAGGTCGTCATCTGCTGCCAGCTGTCTTAACGTATCCAGACCCTCGAGCACGTAGAACGATCGGCCATGAGTTGCAACAACAAGTTCATTGCCCTTCACTTGCAGGCTGGTCACCCTTGTCACCGGCAGGTTGCGCTGCAGTAATTGCCAGTGTTTACCGTTATCCAGCGAAACGTATACGCTGCGCTCTGTGCCAACATAAAGAATACCGGCGGTGGCAGGGTCTTCCCGAACGGCGTGAACAAAATCATCGCGCGGAACATCTGAGTCAAGCCTTGACCAGCTCCGTCCGAAGTTACTCGTCTTCCACAGGTAGGGCTGTCGGTCACCCTGCTCATAGCGATTTCCGGCTACGAATGCCGTGCCCTTTTCGTGTGGCGAGGCTTCTATGAAACTTATCCGCGTATGCACGGGCATATCCGGTGGTGTCACATTCTTCCACGTCTGGCCGCCGTTTCTGGTGAAATGAATCAGTCCGTCGTCCGACCCGGTCCACACAACCGCGTTATCGTGATGAGACGGTGCAATCGTGTAGATCGTGCCGTAAATTTCCGGACCGTCTTGATCAAGTGTTATGGGCCCACCGGAATCGCCAAGTGTGAGCGGGTCTGCACGAGTTAAATCCGGGCTTATTTTTTGCCAATGTTGTCCCTCATCGTCGCTCCGCCAGAGATGCTGTGATCCGACATACAGCGAGTGTGGAGCAAGTGGCGAAAAAACTATGGGGTAGACCCAGTTCCATCGCTCCGCCATCGTGCTGGCTGACTGCCCCATGACGAGATACGGATGCGGCTGGACATCGTGCTTTTGCTGGCTGGAACGATCAAAACGGTCAAGCTGGTTGGTTGCACCGGCGAAGAATATTCCCGGCTTCGCAGGATGAGGCGTTACATAACCGTTCTCGCCGCCGCCCACGTAGTAGGCGGAGTACACATCGTATCCCGCACTCATTGACGAAGCTTGAACATACGGTGACAGCAGGGACGACATTTTTCGGCTTGGGACACAAATGCTGTAAGCGTCCTGTTGGGCGCCGCATACATGGTAGGGGAAGTCATTGGTGGTTGAGACTCTGTACATCTGCGCTGTCGGCACTTTCTGATCTGTCCAACTGCCGCCACCATTCACGGATACACTTCCGCCACCATCGTCAGCCACGATCATGCGTGCAGGATTTTCCGGGTCGATCCAGAGATCGTGCACGTCAACATGACGAGTCAGTATTGGCGCAAACGTTTTGCCGCCATCCGTTGATTTTTGCAAAATATAATTAAGAACATACACGGTGTCTCTATCATCAGGATCCACACGGACTTGCATGAAGTAGAAGGACCTTTGCCATAGATCCCGATGGCCATTGACATATTCCCAGGATTTACCTGCGTCATCTGAACGATAAAGCCCACCCTCTTTTGCCTCTACATTCAACCAAACCCGGTTGGAATCGGCGCGCGACACTGCAACAGCCATCTTGCCAAGCGGGCCCTTTGGCAATCCTGTATTTGCAGTGATGTCGACCCAACTGTCGCCGCCGTCAGTTGACTTGTAGACGCCTGACTGGTCGCCACCACTCCAAAGACGCCATGGTTTACGATCGACTTGCCAGAGTGTTGCGTACAAGACATTCGGGTCGTTGCTGTCCAGCGCTATGTCAATCGCTCCAGCATGCTCCGACTTGAATAATATTCTCTGCCAGTCTTTGCCTCCATTGACGCTGCGATATACCCCCCTGTCAGCTGTCGGCGCGAATGGATCACCCAAAGCGGCCGCGAAAACGATATCCGGGTTTGTTGGATGGATGCGCAGGGCGCTTATGACGCGGGTATTACCTAAACCGGCGTGTTGCCATGTTTTACCAGCATCGTTTGATTTGTAGACGCCATCACCCTGGATGACATTGGAACGTAATTGACCTTCGCCCATGCCGAGATAAACGACGTCCGGGTCGCTCGGTGCGACCGCGACACTGCCAACGGATGAGCTGTTGATCTGGCCATCGGTCACCGGGCGCCAGGTGGTGCCGCCGTCCAAGGTTTTCCACAGTCCGCCTCCAGTCGCGCCGAAATAATATTCATCCGGACGGCCGGAGTGGCCCGCAACGGCAATCGAACGCCCGCCTTTGTTTGGGCCAATATTGCGCCACTGGTAAAGCTCAAGGGCGTTTTCGATTGCTTTGGTGCCCGTCGACAGCCCGTCGGCAGCGACAACCTGAGCCGATCCGGCAAAGGCCATGCAACCAAGGAGAAATACGACAGTTCGAAGTGATGCGCGCATGGTGTTACCTCTGGCAGTCAGGGCCATTCGAAGATCTAATCCAGTATCTGTGCCAGACCTAAACCCAGCGCAATCTCAAGGGCGGCGTTGGCCGCCACAACATCCTGTAGTCCAACACCGGTGCTGTCAAAAATCGTTACTTCCTCATTTTTGGCACGTCCCGGGTGGTCTCCGGAAATCACTTTCCCTATCGGAATAATGTCGCTTTCACGAATAAGGCCATCATTGAACGGATGCTGACACTCTCCAATAGTGATCGCCTGCACCCGTTCGTCGCAAAACACGGTCGCGGTGCTGAAAAGCCGGGATTCCAGTTCCTGCTTTCCACGGGTATCCGTTCCCATACAGGCGAAATGCGTGCCTGGCCGCACCCAATCGGCCTTGATGACTGGCTTGAACGACGGAGTAACAGTGATGATCACGTCGGAACTCGTCGTCATGGTTTCGGCGGAAGTGCATGAGACGTCTATATCGAGGTCAGCGAACTCAGCGGCAAGTGCTGCAGCTTGCTCGGGAACCCGATCAACGATCAAAAGCCTGGTGAACGGCCTCGTGTCAAGCGCTGCCCGAACCTGCAGGAACGACTGCGCACCGGCGCCGAGTATTCCAAGCACCGACGCATCCGAACGCGCCAGATATTTGATCGAAACCGCACTGGCTGCTGCGGTTCGCAAAGCGGTCAGGCGATTACCTGCAACCAGTGCTTTGGCCTGCCCGGTGTCCGGGTCAAAAAGTACAACTGTGGACTGATGATTGGTAATTCCGCGACCACCGTTGCCCGGCCAGTATCCGCCCGCTTTTACGCCCAGCAATGGGCCGGTGCTATCGAACCCCGACTTGAAACCGAAGATCGCGTCAGCGTATCCCAGTTGCTCACGTACTACCGGAAAATTCTGCGCTCGATCATTCGCAATTGCCTTGTACATCGATTCCACTGCACAGGTAATTTCCTTCAACTGGACGTGTTTCTCAATAATAGATTCAGGTATGTAGTACACAAGTTCCCTTTTAATTGCAGTTAATTTGCCGGACCGCAGTGAAATTCCGCCTGCCCGTATTCGCGGAGCGAGGCGGCGCACCGGCTCACGCTTGCGGTCATTGCCCCATCAAAGTTGACTTCAATACGAATGACCTATCGAACTCATCGCCCGCCAGCCTTGCTGGGGCGCGAGATGCTGCAGGCCTGACCTGCCGGGAGGTCTTCTGCGGCATTACACTTTGGTCTGCCCCAATCGAGGCAGTAATTGGCAGTGAGACTTTGATGATTGGAAGCGTACGTTCCCGTTTCGAATCCGACAAATCAATTTGCATGAAGGCTAAATTAACAATACCGGAACTATCTCTTCATCCGGCACTAACGTCTGGAATCGGCCACGAAAAATTCAGCGTATAACGTACGCGGCAAACAACCCAGGGCATTCATAAATTCGAGTGAAGTCTCACATCATTCAAACTCGCTAGAGTTATTCTTCGCCGCTCCCTATTCTAACCAGTCACAACACACCGGACTGACAGAGCGCGATACTCAAGATGGAAATAACTCAAAACCAATCGCAGGAATATGCCTCGGCACCCCGCCTCGTTGAGCGTGGTTTTCGAGGGCTATCGAATACCGGGCAGTTTCGACGACGTTTTGAAACTGCCATATCCAGACCTCAGCCGAAGCCAACACCAGTGAACTGCCATGAATAGTCTGCTGATCAGCGACAACGAGGAACTGGTGTCTGTGGTGGACTCGGAACTGCAATCCAGACGCGCCCCAAAGGTTCTTCAGCTTCCGCTCGCCGACGTGAGTATTCTCAAGGAGAACATCGACGCTCGCGAGTTCAGTTTGTGGCGGTATCGGGCTGCGCTACCCTTTGGTAACGATTCCCGGGGATGGCGCGACGTCACCTTGGGCGAAGGCGCGACGCCTCTGGTGAAGGCAGGAAAGGAATGGCCAGGCATGAGGCTCAAAGTCGACTATGTCATGCCGACTTTGTCATTCAAAGACAGAGGCGCGGCCGTAATGATTGCCAAAGCAATGGAATGGGGCGTCGACAGAATCGCCGCGGACAGCAGCGGCAACGCAGGAACAGCGGTTGCTGCGTACGCAGCCAAGGCAAAGATGGCCTGCGACATTTTTGTGCCAGCCTCCACGTCCGACGGCAAGCTGATTCAGATTGGCATGCATGGTGCCACGGTGCATTGCGTGGAAGGACCCCGCGAAGCTGCCACGGAAGCTGCGCAGAAATTCGTTGTTGAGAATGGCGTTTTTTATGCCAGCCATGTTTTTAATCCCTACTTTCATGAGGGCACAAAAACCATGGCATACGAAGTCTGGGAACAAATGGGATTCACCGCGCCTGATCATCTCTACCTTCCCGTGGGACACGGCACACTGGTACTCGGAGTGTACAAAGGATTCCGCGAGCTCCTTGTCGCCGGGCTGATTGAGAAAATGCCGAAAATTCACGCCGTTCAGGCCGAAGCCTGTGCACCCATTGCTACAGCATATGCACGAGGCTCCAGCAGTGTCACCTCCGTTGACAATGCCGGAACCTTTGCAGAAGGCATCGCAATCGTGGCACCGCCCAGGGGCGACCAGATACTGGAAGCGGTCAGGGCAACAGGCGGGGATGTCATGATGATTGCGGACCAGGACATCAGGGAAGCACGTGTTGAACTTGCATTGATGGGTTTCTTTGTCGAGCCGACAGCGGCTATCACTTTTGCAGCCTATAAAAAGGCGCAGATGTCGAACATGAACCAGGGGGGCATCTCCATTGTTCCGCTGGGCGGTGCAGGGCTCAAGGCACCAAAAGCCTGATGGGTGCCTCGAAAATGGTGGAACCAAGGCTGATGCTGTTTTTTTCAATGATCTCTTGCCGTAAGGTCAACATCACGAGCCTGCTTTTGCTGGTTGTTCTGGCAGCTTGTAGTGGTGATGATGAAAGGAACCGTGAGCAAACTGCTGAACAGCCGAGTACCGAATCAGCAAGCCCTCTTAAGGTTGAGACTATTTCTCTATCCTTGCTAAACGGGGCTACTTTCGAAGTTGATCGGGGTTTTTTAACGGTACCTGAAAATCGGAGCATTGACGGCAGTGCAACAATCCAGATTGGCTTCTATCATTTGAAATCAAGCGCGGCAGTGCCTGCGACGCCGATTTTCGTGTTGCCCGGCGGCCCTGGCAGTTCGTGGATTCAGCAGATTAATAACGTCGCTGATCGGAGCGGTCCGGAAACAGCAACAGATCAGGCGTTTATTCAGGAGCATTTCTTTGAAGATCTGCGATCTGTTGCTGACGTTGTAATCGTTGATCAACGCAGCGCCGGCATTTCCACACCACGACTCACTTGCAGCGACCAGTCGAGAGTGCCGCATGACCAACCGGTTACATCTGCTACGTTCTCGGTTACTGCAAAAGCGTTTACCAAAAATTGCCTTGCCGAACTTGATGAAGCCGGTCGCGATATTGACGGCTACACCGTATTCGACCTGACCGACGACCTGAACACATTGCGCCAGGCACTCGGGTACGAAAAGATCAGTCTGTTCGCGGGGAGCTTCGGTTCTCAATGGGGTATGACATTCATCAAGCGAAATGAAGCAGTTGTGGAACGCTTCATATTCTGGGGTGCCGAGGGTCTGGACCACGCCTATGACAGTCCAACCGGCGTATTGAATGCCATGGCCGCCATTTACGATGACACAGCGCAGGGTATCTCGGACGACTCATCCGACATTGTGCCATTCCGTACACGGCTAACCGACGCACTCGAGTCGTTGCGATTGTCACCGGCGCTGCAGCGTGACCTGCCGGGAGAGGAAAACGGCTCCGCAGGCCTGTCTTTCGGCCCAGACGAACTTCAATGGGCGCTCTACGGAATGGGTGATTACAGTGTCGGAAACCGGTCAAGCATCAGTTCGTGGTTTTCCTACGCTACAGACCTGCTCGCCGGCGACGTCAGCGCGGCGCTGCCTATCGTTCTGGATTATCGGCAGATCAATCGCCCCGGGTTCCCCGTGGCGCAATACCTGTCAATCGATTGTGGCCTGGGTATCAGCAAGGAAAGAAGACAGCAGATTGAAAGTGATGCCGCACTTGCGCTTATTGGTAATATCAATTTTCGATATGACGTTATTTGTGCAGAGTGGCCGGCTTTTGACGTTGGTGACGATTTTCGTGCGCCGAAAACCTCAAATTTGCCGGGACTGCTGTTCCATGGCACCTGGGACGTTTCTACACCGCTCAACAATGCAATCGAAGTTTCGCACCTGTTCCCGAATAGCCAGCTCATAACAGTCGAGCGGGCGACTCACAAAATTCTGCGTGAACTTTATCGGGAAAAGCCGGATGAAACGCGATCGATTATCCGCGACTTTTTACGCGGTAATGCGGTGAGCGCACCTGACCGTATCGAACTACCGCAAGTTCCGGCCAGCCACTAGCATTGTTCCGTTAACGGCAAATGCGCGGTTCCACTTCGCCGTGGTACCACTGAGCACTGGGTGACTCAAGCATTGCCCTGACCCCAATCCCGGGGGACTTTTACTCAGCGACGTGTGACGATGTGGCGGCGGCAGCATGGCGCGCGGGTGCTGGCCAGTGTCAGCAAAATCCACTACAGTGACCGGTGGATTTCTGAACGCTGGCCATGAAAACTAACTTAGACATAGACTTACTACGCACCCTGGTGGCATTTGCCGATTCCGGCAGTTTCAAAGACGCCTCTCAACTTGTTTTTCGTTCACAGCCGGCCATCAGCATGCAAATGAAGCGGCTGGAAAGGTTGGCTGGCCAAAAACTGTTCGCACGGCGAGGCCGCAAGGTGGTGCTGACCGAGCAGGGGCTGCATATGGTATTGCATGCCAGAAAACTCTTGGCCACGCATGACCGGATGCTTGAAGACCTGCGCGGCGAAGAAATTCATGGCGAGGTCAGAATTGGAATGCCCGATGATTACGCGCCCCTGGTTCTGCCACACATTCTGGATCAGTTTGAAGAATGTTATCCGGGTGTCTCACTGGATATCATGACAAATACCACGCCCGTTCTTGAGGATCGCTTGAAGAATGGCAAACTGGAGATCGCGATACTGGCCACTTTGGCTCCTCTCCCAACTGATGTCTCGTTGATGGAGGAACCGATCGTTTGGGTAGCATCAAAACACCATGAGACCTATTTACGAAGACCATTGAAGCTCGCCTTGTTCTCGGACGAAACCTCGATCTACCGCGCAACCATCGCATCCCTGAAAGAATTTGAGACCGATGACGGCGAAGCGCTCGATTTTAAGATCGCGGTTCTGAGCAAGAGCAGTGCCGTTTTGAGTGCGGTCGCCGCAACCGGATTCGCGGTGGCAACAATGGCAAGATGTGTCGTGCCAGACGGGTTGCGCATACTTGGAAAAAAAGAGGGGTTTCCGGACCCTGGGCGAGTCCACGTCGTTATGCGCGCATCTCCCGATTCTCAGTCTGTCGCGGCATCCCGTCTGACCGAGAGAATTATTGACAGCTTCCTCGACGGCTCAAGTGACAATAGCCGGAATTGATGCAGGACGAGATCAGGTAGGGTTACCGCATAATCCACTGTGATCTGCGGGTTATCGGCGTGGACTGGTA
>JBFIHZ010000090.1:0-12438 GCA_041601535.1 Lysobacterales bacterium
CTCACAGATGCCGCGATATTACGATAATAGAGTTGTTGGTTGATATAGATATGCCCGGGTGGCGAAATTGGTAGACGCAAGGGACTTAAAATCCCTCGGCTGGTAACGGCCGTGCCGGTTCGATTCCGGCCCCGGGCACCAATATCAAAAATCAATACTTTGCGCTTCTTGCCACTTTTTAACATTTCTTATGTTAAAACAATCAGTTAACACGTGATCCAATTTTTTCATTCAGTACGTTAACCCTCTTTTTCCCGCTTGTTGTATGATTCCTTTACGCCAAATCTACGCCATTGGCGTAAATCGAAGGGGATCGCGTATGGCTACATTCAGAAAACGGAGCGGAGGTTGGCGTGCCGAGGTGTGCATCAAGGGCACGCGCACATCGTCGACATTCACCACCAAGCGGGAAGCCCAGGCCTGGGCTGCGCAGGAAGAGACCAGGTTGCGGGAAGACTCCGCCGGCAAGATCCCGAACAAGCCGTTCCGTGATCTGCTTGAACGATATGGCCGCGAGGTCAGTATTCAAAAGCGCGGCGGCGCGCGGGAGCAGAAGATGATCAACGTCATTCTCCGCGATTCGGTCGCCGAGGTTTCGCTGCGCATGCTCGCGCCGACCGATATCGCCGCCTGGCGAGATCGGCGACTGAAGCAGGTCTCGGGTTCGACAGTGGAGCGGGAGATGACAATCCTCTCCCATGCCTGTTCGGTGGCGCGGCGCGAGTGGGGCTGGTTGCGCGTCAACCCGGTCAGCGATGTGAGGCGACCGCCACCCACGGCGGCGCGCACCCGGCGACCGACAACGGAAGAAACAGAAAAGCTACTGCATGCGCTCGGATATTCCCGGGACACACCGCCCGAAACAATCTCTTCACGCGTGGGTGCTGCTTATCTGTTCGCCATCGAGACGGCGATGCGTGCAGGTGAGATCTGTAGCCTGGAATGGCAGCATGTCAATGAGCGGCATGTGCATTTGCCCCTGACAAAGAATGGCTATGCGCGGGACGTGCCGTTGTCGGCCGAGGCGCGTCGTATCATCGAGCAGCTGCGATCCTTGAATGGGGAGGAGGGTACTGTGTTCGATGTGTCGACGGCCAGCCTGGATGCCCTGTTTCGCAAGGCTAAAGCACGCGCGCTCATTGAAGACCTGCATTTTCATGACACGCGCCGCGAGGCGCTTACCAGGCTGTCGAAGGTGTTCGATGTGATGGAGCTTGCCCGCATCAGCGGGCACCGCGATCTGCGGGTATTGCAGAACGTGTATTACGCGCCCTCGGTGAAAGACCTGGCCGCTAAACTTGACTAGGCGATGCGGTTTTCCTGGTGCTTCTCGGCCCAGGCGATCACCTCTTTGGCCTTCCACAACGGTTGCCCTCGGCCCTTGCTGCCAGCGACCGGCAACCGGATGGCCTGCGGGAAACCGGGCAGGGCAGTGATGCGTTCCCGCACGACCGCCTCGGAACGTTTCAGGTAGGCGGCGATCTCCCTTACGGACCACAAGTCCACCGTAATCGGTATGCGCGGGGACAGGTTGTTGATGGCGTCCAGAAGCATTTCGATCTGATTCATGTTCGTGCCGCGTCGTCGTTGTTGCATCACATGCAGTGACACTAACACCACGTTATTTGCTAAATCAAAAATAAATACTTACCGCACTGCTAAACGTTATGTTCTGGCAAACACATGCTGTGTTGTGCAATCTGATGTTTTCAAATCATGCACAAGGAGAAGACAGTTTATGCAAGCATCAGAAAACAAGCGCGTGGTAACGCTGGAGCATCAACTGACCGAACGCTTTGGATTGTTGTTGTCACAAACACAACTGGCAGAGCTGCTAAAACGTTCCACCGGAGGTTTGCGTTACAGTCTCAGCTACCCCCGCGACCAACAAACCAGATCACTCAAGGCCTGCGGTCGCAAGGTCGGTCGACGTGTGTATTACCCGGCCTCTGAAGTAGCCAGGATCATTATCGGTAACGATGAGGCATGAGCAATACCATTATCCGTGCGCCACGGCGCTACCGGTTTGTGACGATCAATCAAGACGCCGTGGAAGATTCACGCCTGTCCTGGGCGGCACGGGGCCTGCTTGGCTACCTGCTTTCCCGGCCGGATGACTGGAAGGTGCTTATCAAAGATCTGCAACGCCGCGGCGATTTAGGGCGCGACGGCATCTACACGCTGCTCAGGGAACTGCGCGAGACCGGTTATGTTCGATACGAACGTGCACGCGATGCGCAAGGTCGCATGCGTGGGGGGATTTACTATGTTCGCGAGATACCGGATTCATCACATCCGGATTCACCGGATATGGCCGAATCAGACAAGGCCGCGCCGTGTCCGGTGAAGCCGGAAGCATTACCTACTACTGATGTAAACCTAAAAAGAACTACTACTACAATACCCACTGATACCTACGGCGGTAGTAGTCGTGAATGCAATCAGGCCGGCGTGCAGTTTTCCCGCTGGGTGCCTGACGAATTGCGGGCGCCCGCGACGCGCCAGGTCGCTGAACTCAGCAGGCCGCTCGCGCAGATGGTGATCGACGAATGGGCGGGCGCCATCGCGGCGGGAGCGATCCGCAATTCGCCATTGGGCTATCTGCGCGCCCTGGTTAACCGCATGCAGCAGGGTGAGTTCACGCCCAAATACGCCGATCAGATTGCGCAGGCACGCAAGGCCGGAGCGGTTACACTGTAACCGCTTCGCCTCAGTCGTGTACCGAAGGCCGGCCGAATGCCTGGATGCAAGCAGTGTGCGAGCGTCCGTGTCACTACATAGCGAAGCGCGGTAGTGACGCGGACGCAAACGGAACTTAAGTGCGCAGCATGTCAGAACATTTTGATCGCACGCCCGAATGCCGCGAGGATTATAGCGTCGACGGCTAAACAAATTTAGCAATGCGGTAAATGACATCGGCTGGCCGTCACCCTATACTGACCGCACGCAATGGTTTTATCCGCGGCCACTGCGGCAAAGTGGCAAACAAGGCACCACCCGGATCGTGTAATGGTGCATCGGCGCAAGCCGCGATCCATCTTCCACACCGGACAGTTCCGCACAGGTCTGTCCATCTTCGACAGCAGGACAGCCACAGTACTGTTATAGCGCTGTTCATTCCAGCAGGTTCCGCCTGTTTCAACTCACGAGCACATGTTCGGTGATGGCCTTTGGCCATTGTCTTGCTGTGCTCATTTTCCATTAACCGCGGGATTGCCCCGCCCACTTATATATAGGAGGTGAAACCACACTCAAAGATCGCCCGTGCGCGGGCATGTTGGTCTGCACGGGGCCATTCCTCAACCGAGGAAAACCCGTGTTGCCTTTGACCAGGCATTGTCAGGTCGTTCGGGGGTTGTGCCCCATGACCGTTCCGCACTAGCGGACTTGTCAGCCACGGCTGCCAGGTAGGTCAGAAACACTCACCAGAAAGCGAGAACACAATGAGAGACCTGAACTACCAACTGAAAAAACTCTGCCGCCAGTGCCGGGAAGGCAGCTATGCCACCCAGGTCAAGCGCGAGCGGATGTTGACCCTGATCGCCAACCAGCTCCACGACCTCGGCTATCGTCAAATGACCGATCGATCCCTGAAACCAAAACACATCGAGGCCCTGGTCAAACACTGGAGAGAGCAGGAGTTGTCAACCGGGACTATCAAAAACCGCATGGCCACGATCCGCTGGTGGGCGCACAAGGTCGACAAGCAGAACGTGGTGGCCCGTTCCAACGAACACTACGGCATCCCGGACCGGCGCTTTATCACCAACGAGTCCAAGGCCAAGTCCATCACCCAATCGCAACTGGACAAGGTTCGCGATGAATACGTCCGCATGAGCCTGGAACTACAACAGGCCTTCGGCCTGCGCCGTGAAGAAGCGATGAAATTCCAGCCGAGCTTTGCCGACCGGGGCGACCACCTGGTGCTAAAGGCGAGCTGGACCAAGGGCGGCCGGGAGCGAATCATTCCGGTCCGCACCGAGGAACAGCGGGACGTGCTCAACCGTGCCCGGAACCTTGCCGGTTTTGGCTCCCTGATCCCGAGCAACCGCAACTACGTGCATCAAATGCGCGTCTACGAGGGCAACACCCTGCGCGCCGGACTCTCCCACATGCACGGCCTGCGCCATGCCTATGCCCAGAACCGCTACGAGGAACTGACCGGCTGGCAATGCCCGGCCGCCGGTGGACCGGAAACCAAGGCCCTCACCCTGGAGCAGCGCGAGCGGGATTACGAGGCCCGGCTCACCATCAGCCGGGAACTCGGCCATGAACGCGAAGCCATCACAGCGGCTTATTGTGGGCGGTAAGTTTTTATGTGCAGCAACGCCACTAAGCCGTTGATAGCAATAGGGCTGACGTGCTGCATACTGAACATAAGACAGGGGCCTCGCGAGAAGACCCCGGTTCGTTCGTACCATCTATGACCTCCTGTATTCATAGTGAGTGGAGCCAGTCGAGTAGTGTTTTGTTCTGCTGCCAGGAGGGCATCGTCGTGACAGGGCCGTCGCCACTAACCGCCTCCAGTGCCTTCCGCTTCATCTCGAGATTGGATCGCGCATAGATCTGAGTGGTCTGGATATCCACGTGACCCAGAAAGTCACGGATGATTTCCAGGGAGACGCCACTTTGCAATAAATGCATACCCTTCGTGTGTCGCAGGCTGTGTGGGCTCACCCGCTGAGTGAAACCGGGGTGTTCACCGCGCACTGCCTGGACATACTTGTGCAAGATATAGCGAACACCGGCGCGCGATAATCGATTGCCTTGCCTGTTTTGAAACAGAGGGCGATCCACATGTTCGGGGCCTTCCAGACCCTTCTCGTGCAGATGGTCGCCCAGGAGTTGTACCGTCGCTTCCATAAGCGGCACAGCCCGCAGCTTGCGGCCCTTCCCCCTGAGGCGTATCTGTGCCGGCGCGTCCAACCGTACATCACCGGCATTCAGGTCGATCAGCTCCTGAACCCGTGCGCCGGTGTCATACAATACGCTCAATAGCACTGCATCACGTCGGCCTGCGGCTGACTGCACATCCGGTTGTGCGAGGATCTCAGTCAGTCTCTGCTTGGACAGGTAGCCGACTGCCGGGCGGGCACAACGGCGCAGGGGAATGGCCAGTATCTGCTGGCACTGCAACAGCCGCTCGGGGACTTCCGATTGCACATAGCGGAAGAACGCATGCAGTACGGCAAGGCGGTGATTTTGCGTTGGGACCGAATAGTGTCGCTCCTTCTCGAGGTAATCCAGAAAGGCCTCTACCAGGGCAACGTCGATGCGCTCAAGGCAGAGGCGTTCCAATGCCATGCCGCGTTCGTCGCGACAGTACCTGAGTAAAATCGTGAACACATCCCGATATGCCTTGACAGTGTTGAGACTGAGATTGCGTTGGCCCGCCAGGTGGTCCGCTAAAAAGTGACTGAGGTGTACGGAGAAATCGGTGGGCTTCATGGGCGGGCCCTCCGCGGAATCACATCGCCAAAATCAGCACTGGCGCGTTGCGTGACCTCCGGAAACAACTCTGCCGTGAGGTGCAGATACCGTTGGGTACCCTTGAGGCTCTGGTGGCCCAGATAAGCGGCCAATACCAGCAATTTGGCGTTGAGGTCGGCACCGTCCTGGTACCATCGCAATAGCGCATGGACGGCAAAGGTATGGCGAAGATCATGGAGCCGCGGCCCCTTACCTCGCCCACCGTGCATAATTCCACATTCGAGCAGTAGCTTGCGGAACAGGTGATAGGTGGCCTGTATGCTCCAAGCGCCATTGCTTGGAGAGGGAAAGAAGAAGGCATCGGGCGAGTGATTCCCCATGCATGCAGCGTACCCTTGCAAGCGATCCACTAAGGACACCGCAGGCGGCACCAGGCGGTCTTTGCAGAATTTACCCTGTCTTACCGTAATGACACCCTGCTGAAGGTCCACATCACGGACTTTTAGCTGAAGTACTTCGTTGACACAAAAGCCGCAGCCATACAGCAAACGGAAGACCTCAGGCATGATGATGTGCCGCAGCGGCGCATGCGCCGTTGGCGATAGTTGATCGACCGCCCGCAGTACCCGTTGCACTTCACCGCGAGTAAGAATCCGTGGCGCAAAGCCCACGTTATCCTTCACCGCCAGTGATCTGTCCACAACAGGGGCCGGATAACCCATACGGCACATGAACTGGGCAAACTGGCGCACAATGGAAATCCGGTGTTGTTGGGTGCTGGCGCTCTCGTGGGGTCGTTTGGCAATCCACTGCCGCGTCACAGACCAGGGCAGCTCGTTGGTGTTTAGCCCTTTATCCGATAAGTGATCGTCAAGCTGTTGCAGCAGGCGTGTACCCATATGGTATTTATGACCACACGCCTGCTTCTCTTGGATGAACTGTTCCATCAACGGAGCGACGGGGCTGTGGAAGTCGGGTTCGAAGCATTTACTGGACATCGGACACCTCCTCCACATCCAGCGATGCATCGCGTAACGCGTCCACATCGGCCTTGGCGTAGATCATCGTTGAAGTTGATGAGGCATGACCCAGGACGTCGGATATCACGTGGACGGGGGTGTCCTTGCGCAGTAGCTGTGTTGCCAGACTGTGGCGCAGCGAATGCAATCCATGCCGCTGCGGGCGTCGAAACTGGATACCGGCCAGCTGCCGCCAATAAGTCACGATATAATGAAGGTGGCTGTTCTGATTGAATGGGGCGTAAGGCGGTCTGAGCCGGAGAAACACTTGCCGATACTCCGTCTGGGGGCGGCCTGACGTCACATAGTCAATAAGCGCGCTCCCCACTTCCTCTGTCAGTGGCAACTGCAACGGCGCCAGGGTTTTGGACTGAGTGATCTCCAGCGTTGCCTCGTCCCAGTTGATTTGATCGAGGGTCAGATCTCGGATATCACCCAGGCGTAACCCGAGCCGGCAGGCAAGCAGGAGAATACAATAATCGCGTTTACCCTTGGCTGAACTGCGATCGATGACGGCAAGCAGGCGGGTGATGTGCTCCGGCTCCCAGACAGAGGGAATATGGGCATCGCGGGAGACATGGACCGTGGGCAGCGACGCGCTGAGATCCTGCCGCAGAATACCGCGCATGGTTAAAAACTGTAGGAACTGCCGTATCCCTGAAACAATCCGCGAAACGGTTTTGGGCTGAAAACACCGTCGCGAGGTGACGAACGCCAATAAATCCTCAGGCTGAATCGCCTCGAGGCGACGCACCTGACGTTCAGATGATAGATATACCAGGAACAGCGTGACCTCGCGCAATCGTTCCTGCAGGCTCGATGGCCGGAGGTGGCGTCTGTCTTTGCAGAATTGTTCGAAATCTCGTAACGGCTTCTGCATGGCCGGCGCAACGACAAGTGACTGCATGTCGACGACGGAACGTTCAATGCGACCGAAGCGTGCGTAGTCTCTCAGCGCCTTCATACAGCACTCACTGTGCTGTCGCCAGCCTTCCTCGGGTTTTAGGGGCACTCCTTCCTTGGGTCGAGACGCCGCCATAAAGCGCACGGCAAGTTCATCGGAATAGCCGTCAACCGGCGGCTGCCGGTGTGCGAACTCAATAAACCGTCTCCAGACGGCTTGATAACGACTTTGGGATCTTCGGTGGTAGCCAAGTACCTTCAACTGGTTCTGTGCTTCGAAAACCAGACACTCGAGGGAAGGGCTCTTTATGGGATTCTGATTGTGGTTTGTCATGATTGATCTCCGGGGTGACTGAGCGACCACCATGGCCGCCGGAGAAGAAATCATGAAAATTAATGTAAAGTTATCCAACAAAAATATGTTGAGAATCAAGCGATCTGTTGGGCAACTCAACATAATCGTTTACCGCCCACAATACACCTTATGTGCAGCTACACATAAGGCTTATTTAGGACGGTGACAGGCGAGACAGGGGCTCAACGATGCGCCACACAGAGTATTCATTTGTCTTTTGGTTTATTACAATTCCCAATTAACAATATAAAGCTGTTAAATCAGGTTCAAAGTAAACTTTTCACTTGAGCCGGGTTTGTATTTGCGCTAGATTAACAAACATGACTAGTGAGCCCCGCAGCAAATTAAACCGACTGCTCACCGCATGGCCCCAGGGCACCGTGGCGGTGTCGCGCTGGCTGGAGGCCAAGGGGGCCTACCAGCAACTGGTGCACGAATATGAGAAAAGCGGCTGGATACGGCGCATCGGCCACGGTGCCTATGTTCGCGCCGGCGACAGCGTAGAGTGGTCCGGCGGCCTGCATGCCCTCCATGCGCAATTGAAGCTGCCAGTCCACGCCGGGGCCAAAACCGCATTGCAGCTGCAAGGGTATGGGCACTTCCTGCCGATGGGGAAGGGTGGGACCATATCGCTGTTCGCCAGTCCTGGTACCCGCCTGCCTGCGTGGTTTCGGCAATATGATTGGGGGGTGGCGCTTCGATATACCACCACGACGCTGTTCGCCGACAATCCGAATACAGGTCTCACTAAAAAAGAACTGGCCAGCTATGCCATAACGACATCGGCACCCGAGCGCGCCATCATGGAAGTGCTGTATCTCGTGCCCGCGGAGGAATCCTTTGAAGAGGCCGCCCTGCTCATGGAGGGGTTGACCACCTTGCGGCCGCGCCTGGTTCAATCGCTGATGGAACAGTGCCGTTCGGTGAAGGTGAAGCGGCTGTTCATGGTGCTTGCGGAAGCCTGCAACCATGCCTGGGTCAAGAAACTGGACCTGTCGAAGGTAGACTTCGGCAAAGGCAAGCGCATGATCGTCAAAGGCGGACGGCTGGACACCAAATACAACATCACCGTCCCGGACACGGGATCCGACTGGAAAGCATCGGTGAATTCGGCATGAAGGACAGTCCGTACTTCAAACAGGCACAACTCATGCTGCGGGTCATGCCCCATGTGGCAGCAGAGGCGTGCTTTGCGCTGAAGGGCGGCACGGTGATCAATCTCACAGTATGCTTAAGAAAGCAAATAGACTGATCTTGATAAAATGGCTCAAAAAATAACAAATTAACGGGAATGTAGCGTCAACATGGCAAAGAAAGCAAAACAGAAACAAGACGAACCCATCGAAAAGCAGATGTGGAAAGCAGCCGACAAGCTGCGCAAGAACATCGACGCGGCGGAGTACAAGCACATAGTACTGGGGCTGATCTTCCTCAAATACATTTCCGATGCCTTCGACGAACTTTACGAAAAACTGCAAGCGGGCGAGGGCGACTATGCCGGTGCCGATCCGGAGGATAAGGACGAATACAAGGCCGAAAACGTGTTCTTCGTGCCGGAAGAAGCACGCTGGTCATATCTGCTCACCAAAGCCAAACAACCCGATATCGGCAAGGTGGTCGATGCGGCCATGGATGCCATCGAAAAAGAAAACCCATCACTGAGAGATGTGTTACCTAAAGTCTTTGCCAGAGGTAATCTTGACCCGACCAGTTTAGGGGGCTTGATTGACCTGATAGGTAACATTGCGCTGGGTGATGCCAAGGCCCGCAGCGCCGATCTGCTGGGCCATGTGTTCGAGTACTTCCTTGGCGAATTTGCCCTGGCCGAGGGCAAGAAGGGCGGCCAGTTCTACACGCCGCGCAGTGTGGTTGAATTACTGGTGGAAATGCTGGAGCCATATAAAGGCCGGGTGCTCGACCCCTGCTGCGGTTCCGGCGGCATGTTCGTACAGTCGGAAAAGTTTGTCGAAGATCACCAGGGCAAGATCAACGATATCTCGATATACGGGCAAGAGAGCAATCAAACCACCTGGCGCCTGGCGAAAATGAACCTTGCTATTCGGCATATCGACAGCTCACAAGTGAAATGGAACAACGAAGGTTCCTTTTTAAATGATGCACACAAAGATTTAAAAGCCGATTACGTCATCGCCAACCCGCCGTTTAACGACAGCGACTGGAGCGGTGACCTGCTGCGTAAAGATGGACGCTGGAAATACGGCACACCACCGACAGGCAGCGCTAACTACGCCTGGATACAACACTTCCTCTACCACCTGAACCCCAACGGTCAGGCTGGATTTGTGCTCGCCAAGGGCGCACTCACCTCCAAATCCTCCGGCGAGGGCGAGATTCGCAAACAACTGGTTGAAGCCAGACTGGTGGATTGTATTGTCAATCTCCCTGCCAAGCTGTTTTTAAACACGCAAATCCCCGCCTGCCTGTGGTTCATGAGCCGCAACAAGGCCAACGGCAAATTCCGCAATCGCACGGATGAAATTCTGTTTATCGATGCGCGAAATCTTGGCCATTTAATCAACCGCCGCACCAAGGAGTTTTCGGAAGAAGACATTGCCACGATAACCGACACCTATCACAACTGGCGTAACCCCGATGGTAACTATGAAGATGTCAAAGGCTTCTGCAATTCCGCAACAATTGAACGAGTCAAAGAACTGGACTATGTGCTCACACCGGGTCGGTATGTCGGCCTGCCGGATGACGAAGACGACTTCGATTTCAAGGAACGCTTCACCCAACTGAAGGCCGAGTTCGAAGAGCAGTTGAAGGAAGAGGCTAGGTTGAATGCCTTGATTGCGGAGAATTTGGCGAAGGTGAAGATCGATGGGTGAGTGGAAGGAGTGCTTACTAGGCGACTTTGTCACGCTGCATTACGGCAAAGCACTCAGGTCAGATCATCGAACAGGTGGCGATGTGCCTGTGTTTAGTTCAGCTGGTATAACTGGCTGTCACGATGAACCGCTTGTCGAGAGTAATGGGCTGATTATTGGTAGAAAGGGCACAGTCGGAAAAGTCTATTTTTCTGATCGACCGTTTTGGTGTATTGATACTGCTTACTATGTATTGCCCGATGATACAAAGTACGACCTGAAGTATCTGTACTTTCTCCTTCAGACTCTTGGCCTCGAAGAGCTGAATGAGGATAGTGCAGTACCGGGGTTAAATCGTGATACTGCGTATCGTCAGAATTTACTGCTTCCTTCTTTCTCCGAACAAAAAGCCATCGCCACAATCCTCTCCAGCCTCGACGACAAAATCGACCTGCTCCATCGCCAAAACAAAACCCTCGAAGCGATGGCCGAAACCCTCTTCCGCCAGTGGTTCGTGGAAGAAGCGCAGGAGGATTGGGTGGAGGGAAAGCTTGGTGATATTGTTACTGTTGTAAGTGGGACAACTCCAAAGACAGACAAATCTGAATATTGGAACGGGGAATATCACTGGACATCACCCCGTGATATCACGAGCTTAAATGGCTTATTCCTTTTTGACACTGAAAGAAAAATAACAAAGCAAGGACTTGCACAAATAGGGTCAGGGTTGCTCCCCTGCGGTAGTTTGCTGATGTCTTCTCGTGCGCCAGTTGGAGCACTGGCTTTTGCAGAGATTCCAGTGGCAATCAATCAAGGTTATGCGGGAATTATATGTGATAAAGGTTTTTCGCGCGAGTTTGTTTATCTATGGTTGAAAACCAATATGGATTTTGTGCAGTCACATGCAAATGGTTCAACTTTTCAAGAAATCAGCAAGTCAGCATTTCGTGAACTGGACGTAAACATACCAGATAATAAGACATATTTTGAATTCAATTCATTAATTTCTCCCGTTTTCATGAAGATGAAATCAAATAGCACTCAAATCCGCACTCTCGAAAAATTTCGCGACACCTTGCTGCCAAAACTCATGAGCGGCGAAATCAGAGTTGATCATTAAATGGCGTTGCAATCGTACGAAGAGGTAATTAAGTATCTGAGTAAGCAGCGCCGGACCAGGCACGTGCTTCTCGGCAATGGTTTTAGTATGGCCTATGACAAGGATATCTTTTCTTATAACGCCCTGAGCTCATTTATCGAAAATGCAGAAAATAAATTGCTGAAGCATTTATTTGAAATTATTAATACTTATAACTTCGAACAAATAATGGGGCAGCTTGATATGTTTTATAAGCTGGCCGATAAGTTCCTGGAGGACAAGGCGCTTGCTAAAAAAATACTGGTCGCTAGTGACTCGCTTAAGGCCAGTTTGATCGATGCTGTATCGGAGCTTCATCCTGAACATGTATATATAATTCCGGAAGATAAGAGTAGAAGCTGCGCGCAGTTCCTCAATGAATATTTGGTTAATGATGGGCATATTTTTACCACAAACTATGACCTGTTACTTTATTGGGTACTAATGGCGAATATGACATCGCTGGGTAATGTTGTGGATGGCTTTGGTATGGAATATCTCGGTATTGATGATCTCGACCCTGATAGTGGACCTCAGTTTGGTGATCTTGAATGGGGGCCGAATAGCCAGGATCAGCATATTCATTATCTACATGGGGCTCTTCATCTCTTCGATACAGGGACCGCAATTGAAAAAGAAATATTTGATGGCGAGTATTTGCTTGAAAATATAAAACAGCGTATGAGCGATAAAGAGTACCCGGTATTTGTTACAGCCGGTGACGGGGATCAAAAGCTAGGGCATATTTTGCACAATCAGTAC
>JBFIHZ010000091.1:0-12406 GCA_041601535.1 Lysobacterales bacterium
ATCGCGATCAAGGCTTTGAACTTGATCTTTTCCGCCAGTGCGGCGTTGCTCTCATTCGCTGCGCTGCTCACGTACTGACGTACGCTCCGCTGACTCGCTCTTTCGGCGCCTTGCACTGACGAAAAATCTCTTCGCCAAAGTGCCGGAATGATTAAATGGCTACAGCCATTCGCCGCTTCAGTTTTCCCAAAACTGCCGCCGCATGCAAGCTCTCGCTACGGTAGATTATCGCTATCAAGGCTTTGAACTTGATCTTTTCCGCCATTGCGGCGTTGCTCTCATTCGCTGCGGTGCCGGGCGGAGCAGCGCGCATTGTACCCGACGCGGGGCGGCAGGTACATGCGCATACCACCCGGGGCCGTCCCGGGTTGCTGCGGAAATCAGCCTGTGGCCTGTGCCTTCAGCTTGCGGCGGTAGGCGTGCAGCAGCGGTTCGGTGTAGCCGCTGGGTTGCTCGGTGCCTTTCAGCACCAGGTCCAGGGCTGCCTGGTAGGCGACGCTGCTGTCGAAATCGGGTGCCATGTTGCGGTAGGCCGGGTCGCCGGCGTTTTGTTCATCCACCACTTTGGCCATGCGCCGGAAGGTGCTTTTGACCTGCTCCAGCGTGCAGATGCCGTGTTGCAGCCAGTTGGCCATGTGCTGGCTGGAGATGCGCAGCGTGGCGCGGTCTTCCATCAGGCCGACGTCGTTGATATCCGGCACCTTGGAGCAACCCACGCCCTGGTCAATCCAGCGCACCACGTAGCCGAGAATGCCCTGTGCATTATTGTCCAGATCGGCCTGGATGGTCTCGGCATCGAGCTGGTCCGCATCGCACAGCGGTGGCGTGAGAATGTCGTCCAGGCTGGCCAGCGGCCGTGCGGCCAGTTCGCGCTGGCGCTCGGCCACGTTGACCTGGTGGTAATGCATGGCGTGCAGCGTGGCGGCCGTGGGTGATGGCACCCAGGCGCAATTGGCGCCGGCCTTGGGGTGGGCCGCCTTGGTGTTGAGCATTTCCTTCATCTCATCCGGCTTGGGCCACATGCCTTTGCCGATCTGCGCCTTGCCGGGCAGGCCGCAGCGGATGCCGATGTCGACGTTCCAGTCCTCGTAGGCGGCAATCCACGGCGCGGCCTTGATCTGTTCCTTGGGCAATACCGGGCCAGCCAGCATGCTGGTATGGATTTCATCGCCGGTGCGGTCAAGGAAACCGGTATTGATAAACACCAGCCGGTCCTGCACCGCGCGGATGCATTCGGCCAGATTGACCGTAGTGCGGCGCTCTTCGTCCATCACGCCAATCTTGATGGTATGCCGCTGCAGGCCGAACAGGTCTTCCACCCGCGAGAACAAGGTGTTGGCGAAGGCCACTTCTTCCGGCCCGTGCATTTTCGGTTTGACGATATAGATGCTGCCGGTGCGGCTGTTGCGCAGCGGGCCCTGGCCCAGCACATCGTGCATGGCGCAGGCCACCGTGACCACCGCGTCAAGAATGCCTTCGAACACTTCCTTGCCGTCGGCATCATGGACCGCGTCGGTGGTCATCAGGTGGCCGACGTTGCGCACCAGCAGCAGGCTGCGGCCGGGCAGGCTCAGTTTGCTGCCATCCGGCCTGACGTATTCGCGGTCGGGATTCATACGGCGGGTGAGTTGCTTGCCGCCTTTGCTGAAGGTGGCTTCCAGCGTGCCCTGCATCAGGCCCAGCCAGTTGCGGTAGACGCCGATCTTGTCGGCCGAATCCACTGCGGCCACTGAATCCTCGCAGTCCTGGATGGTGGTCAGCGCCGATTCCATCTCGATGTCGTACACGCCGGCCGCCGATTGCTGGCCTACCGGGTGACTGCGGTCGATGCAGATTTCGATGTGCAGGCCGTTGTTAAGTAGCAGCAGTTTCTGTCTGTCACCGTTCTGCTCGCCCGAGTGTGCAATAAACTGCCCGGGGCTGGCCAGCCCGCTACGCGAGCCGTCAGCCAGCACCACTTCCAGCCGCGCAGCCTCTGGCTCGCCGACGACTTCATAGCTGGTGCAGCCCACGTGGCTGCCGCTGCTGAGCGGAACCGCCGTATCGAGGAATTCGGCGGCCTGGCGGATCACCGCTTCGCCGCGCGCCGGGTTGTAGCCTGATCCGGCGGCTTTGCCATCATCGGCCGGGATCACGTCGGTGCCATACAGGGCATCGTACAGGCTGCCCCAACGGGCATTGGCCGCATTCAGCGCAAAACGCGCATTGCTTACCGGCACCACCAGTTGCGGGCCGGCCACCGCGGCGATTTCGGCGTCCACGTTTTCGGTGCGGATGGCAAAGGGTTCACCGGCGGGCACGATATAGCCGATGTCCTGCAAAAACTGGCGGCTCAGCGTATTGGCCGGGCCGCTGGCATCCTGTGCCTGGTGGGCCCGGTCAATCTGCTGCTGCAGATCATCCCGCACCGCCAGCAGGCGGCGGTTTTCCGGTGTCAGCTCGGCAATAATGGCCTCAAGGCCAGACCAGAATGCCCCGGCGCCAATGGGCAGGCCCGGCAATACTTCTTCATTGATAAAGGATTCAAACGCCGGATCAATGCTGATCCGCAGATCGGAGTTGCTCATAATCACTTGCTTCCTGAGTATTCAACCAGTATGCGTCACAGGACGAGGCAGCACATCATTTACCCGCCCGCAGCCGTGCGGGGCCCTGTGGGCCTGGAATTGGTCAACTATTGATCCTAGCGAAATCAGGCCGGCTGAAACAGCCACATTTGCTAATGCTTACTATAAATCCCTGTTACCCGCGGGCGTCCTGGCCACATGCGCCTTGCAGTTACCCCCAAGCGGCCGGCCGGGCGGCCACGCTGGTTTTGCTTGACAGCCGGGCAGAATTCGCTAAGGTGGGATAATCTATGCAAACGTGTGCATAACGTTTTTTTCAAGCACCATCCGGCGAAATTGGTTATTTAATTGGAGGTCAGAAACATGAGCAAGCAACGCATATCGTATGTGGATATCCAGGATATGGACGAGGCCATGCAGAAGGAAATGCACCGCTGCGAGGTCGAGGGCACCCCACGGCCGGAAAGTTCAGCCATCCGCGCCCACGTGCCGGACTGTTTCTGGTTTTTTGCCAACTCCTGGCGGGATATTTTCCGCAACGGCGTGCTGGATCACCCGATCAAGGAACTCTGCCGACTGTACGTTTCACGCTCGGTCAAATGCGAGTATTGCGGCAACCAGCGCTCAGTCAAGGCGGCCGCCACCGGCGAAGTCGGCGAAGGCCATGTCACCGATATCATCAACTTTGAAAAATCTGACCAGTACGATGACCGTCAGAAGGCCGCCCTGGCCTACGCGGAAGCGATCGTGTTCCGGCTGGATACCGATGACGCCTTCTGGGATCGCATGCACCAACATTACAGCGAGGAGGAACTGGTGGAACTGGGCTGCATGATTGGCCTGACCCTGGGCCAGCAAAGCTGGTTGCGGCTGCTGAATATTGAGCACCACCAGGTACTGGCCGGTACCACCGCTTCCATGGCGCCCGGTTTTGAAGATGCGGATTCCCTGGCACGGACCAAGTCGAATGAGGGCTATTGGGTCAAATCTTCACCAGGGGCGCAGTGACCGGCAACCCAGCCCCGGTCACGAACACCTGTTCCGGTGCGCGGTTGATGGTGCCGGAAGTTCAAGCGGGCGCCATCAGGCCCGGCTATCCGGCTAACAGGGTGGTAACCGATCCCAACTGCCCGAACGGGGCGCGAACTCCACTCGCGCCCCGTGTTCAGCTGCAGAACATCTTGGTGCGGAAACTACAGCTGCGCTGACCAGTCGGTATCCTGCAGCAGGTCTTTGACGAACTTGAGGAAGGCAGCGGAATAGGCACCGTCCACCGCGCGGTGGTCAAACGACTGCGCCAGTATGCCCACCGGGCGTATCGCAATGGATTCACCATTGGCATCCGCCACCACCACCGGTTTGCGGATGACCGCGTCGGTGGACAATATCGCCACCTGCGGCTGGTTGATGATGGGTGCGGTGAACAGCGTGCCGAACGGGCCCGGGTTGGACAGCGTGTAGGTGCCGCCTTTCAGGTCATCGGCTGTGGTCTCTCCGGAGCGGGCCTTCTGCGCCAGGCGGTGGAAGGCCATGGCCAGTTCGGTAACCGACATCGCTCCTGCATCGCGCTGCACCGGTGCCAACAGCCCTTCAAATCCCAGGTCGACCGCTATGGCCAGGTTGACCTGCGGATGCAGGATCAGCGCGTCGCCATCGACACTGGCGTTCAGGCGCGGATAGTCCTTGAGCGCCCGGCACACGGCATGGGCAATAAACGGCAGATAGGTCAGCGAATGGCCGTGCTTGTTGCGCCATTCCGCCGCCATGGCCTTGCGCACGCGGTCTACCGCGCTGAAGTCCACTTCGATGCTTTGCAGTACATGCGGGCTGGTGGCCAGTGAGCGCACCATGTGCTCGGACGTTACGCGGCGAATGCGGTTGAATTCGATACGGCCGGATTCGGCGCCTGGCTTGGCGGCCGGCGCAGCCGCTGCCGCTCCGCCCTCCACCCAGGCCAGCACATCATCCCGTGTAAGCCGGCCGTCGCGGCCGCTGGCAGGTACTTCGCCGGCATCCAGATTATGCTTGCGCAGCAGTTGTTTTACCGCCGGAGACAGGCGTTGCTGCTTACCGGCTGGCGCGGCGGCCGCCGGGGCTGCTGCCGCGGGTGCCGGCTCTGGTTTGGGCGCCGGTTCGGGCGCGGCGGCGGCAACTGCAGGCTCCGCTGGTGCTGCGGCAGCTGCCGCTTCATCGGTATCATCATCAACACCGGAACCATCGTCCAGCAGCGCCAGCACGGTGCCCACATCAACGGTGTCGCCCTCCTCCACCAGTATTTTGACCAGCGTGCCGTCGGCCGGCACCGGGATTTCGGTGGCGACCTTGTCGGTCTCAACATCCAGCAGCAGTTCATTTTTGACCACAGTATCGCCGGCTTGCTTGTACCACTTGGCAATGGTGCCTTCCGATACGGTTTCACCCAACTGGGGCATTACGATTTTCATTGCAGCATTCCTTCAGTCAACCAGCTTGCGTACCGCCGCGACGATGCGTTCGGCATTGGGCAAAACTTCGTCTTCCAGGTTATCCGCCGCCGGCAGGGGAATATGCGGCGTGGTAACGCGCACCACCGGGCCTTCCAGGTCCCAGAACAATTCTTCGGCGACCAGCGAGGAAAGCTCCGCACCCCAGCCGCACAGGCGTGGGTTTTCTTCCACCGTAACCAGCCGGCCGGTGGCGGAAACCGATTCGAAAATGGTGGTGGTATCCAGCGGCACCAGCGAGCGCACGTCGATCACCGTGGCGGATATGCCGTGCTCACTGGCCAGTTGCTCGGCGGCCTGCTCGGCGCGCGGCACCATGGCGGCCAGTGCGGCAATGGTCACATCACTGCCCTGGCGCAATACTTTGGCCTGGCCCAGCGGAACCACGTGCTCGCCGTCGGGCACCTCGCACTTGTTGCCGTAGAGTGATTTTTGCTCAAAGAACATCACCGGGTCCGGGTCGCGGATGGCGGCAGCCAGCAGCCCCTTGACGTCGGCGGCATTGGACGGCGCGACCACTTTCAGGCCGGGTATCATCATGGCCCAGTTTTCCACGCTTTGTGAATGCTGCGCGCCAAACCGCGAACCGGCGCCATTGGCAGAGCGGATCACCATCGGGAAGGTGAACTGGCCGTTGGTCATATAACGGCTTTTGGCCACCTGGTTGGCGACGATGTCCCAGCACACGGCGAAGAAGTCGGAAAACATGATTTCGGCGATCGGCTTCAGGCCGGTCATGGCGGCGCCCATCGCGGCGCCCAGAATGGCCTGTTCCGAGATCGGCGTGTCGCGCACCCGCAAGGGGCCAAATTCATCCAGCAGTCCGCCGGTGGATTTGAACACACCGCCGGCCGCGGCGATGTCTTCACCCAGAAACACTACCTGCTCATCGCGGCGCATTTCCTGCGCAATGGCAGCCGCCACGGCTTCACGATAACTCAGCAACGCCATGCTGCACCTCCATCGGCCCAGACATCGGTATAGGCAATGTCCAACGGGGGTGGCGGCGAGGCCTTGGCGGTTTCGGTGGCCTCATCGACCTGGCGGGCGACATCTTCGTCAATGCCGGCCAGGCGCTCTGCGGTAATCCCCGCCTGCAACAAGGCCGCGCGGTAATTGATCACCGGATCACGCGTCTTCCAGTGCGCCACTTCCTCATCCGGCCGATACTTGCCCGGGTCGGCGCGCGAATGACCGCCGTGACGATAGGTCTGGGCTTCGATCAGGCTGGGGCCTTTGCCCGACCGCGCCTTGTCCATGGCATGCAGCGCTGTCTGATAAACCAGCTCGACATCATTGCCGTCAATCAGGATGGATTCCAGACCATAGGCCGATGCGCGGTCGGCGGCCGGGTTGGCCACGGCCGTGACGTCTTCGATGGCAGTGTATTCCATGTATTTGTTGTTCTCGCAAACGAATACCACCGGCAACTTCCAGATCACGGCAAAATTCAAAGCTTCGTGAAAGGCACCGATATTGGTGGTGCCGTCGCCGAAAAAGCACACCGCTACCTGCTCGGTACCGCGGTATTGGGCCGACCAGGCAGCACCCGCCGCCACCGGCAAATGGGCGCCGATAATGGCATACGAGCCCATCGCACCGTGTTCCACGCTGGTCAAATGCATGGACCCGCCCTTGCCCCGCATCAGGCCGCAGTCGCGACCCATCAGCTCGCCCATGATGGCGCTCATGGACACGCCGCGAACCAGCGTGTGGTTGTGGCCACGGTAGGTGCAAAAAGTGTAATCTTCGGCACGCATGGCGGCACCAAAACCGGCCGCCACCGCTTCCTGGCCGAGACCAAGATGGCTGGTGCCTTTGACCAGGTTCTGCATGAACAGATCATAGGCGCGCTGTTCCAGTTGCCGGCATTCCAGCATCAGTTGATAAAGCCGCAGTTGTTCGTCGGCGGTAATGTCGGGTTGACTCATTGTGGTTACAGCTCTCCGTAAACAAGGCGGCCGCCGACCAGGGTGGCGGTGGGCCGGATGTCGCGAATCTCATCCAGCGGAACGGTCATGTAATCGCGGTCCAGCACAATCAGGTCGGCCGCGAAGCCGGGGCGGATGGCGCCCAGGTTGTCTTCCTGGAACATCATGAAGGCATTGGCCGTGGTGTGGCGGATCAGTGCTTCTTCACGGGTCAGTGTTTCCGCCGTGACCACCGTGCCATCCAGCATTTTGCCGGTGGTTGCCCACCACAGGCTGACGAACGGGTTGATCTGGGCCGCCTTGGTGCCATCGGTACCGATACCCCAGCTGACGCCACTGTTCTCCGCTACCCGCATGTCCGGCATGTGCAGGGTGGCATCACCGTGCATTTCAATGGCCGAACCAAAGCCGCCGATCACCCGCTGGCTGCGCAACTGCACGTTGACCCCCAGCTTGCGGGCCTTTTCCCACAGCGGCGCGGTGATGAAATCCGCGTGGGTCAGCGACCAGCGCAGGGCACGCACCGGATGGGTTTTGTTCACTTCGGCAATGGTGTCGAGCACCAGTTCGATGGTGTGCGCCTGGGTGGCGTGGGTCTGCAGTGACCAGCCGCCCGCGGCGGCCGCCATCATGATGCCGCGCGCCGCTTCCAGGTCCGCCGGCGTGGGGTCGACGTGGTTTACCAGGCTGTCAAAATGAAACGGTGAATAGTAGTTTTCACCGACCGCGATCAGGTTGTACCAGTCGTCGCCCTGGAACGGCGTGGTGGCCTTGATTTTTTCCACCACGTTGTGCGCGTCAGAAATTTCCCGGCCCATCAGGTTGCCCTGGATGGTGTAGTAGATGCGCAAATCCAGTTCACCGGCATCGGCCAGCTTCTGCAGGCGGCCATAGCTGGCATCCTGGATGCCCAGCCCGCCCGGGTCGTATACCGTGGTCAGCCCCAGGCTGTTATAAAACTGCATGGCCGCCTTGATACCTTCAAGCTGCTCTTCCTCGGAAACAGAGGGGAAGCGGTTGATGGCGCGGCTGACCATCGGCATGCCACCGGTCAGCATGCCGGTGGCCACACCCTGGTCATCCCGCTGCACGTCCGCCGCCAGGCCTTCGAACGACTGTCCGGCCTCGGCCTGCACGGGGTAGCCCATGGTGTTCAACCAGGCGGTATTGACCATGACGTGGTCATATTTTGCCTGCACAAACACCGGGTTGGCGGGCGCCACCTCATCCAGTTCCTGCCGGGTGAAAGGACGCTGGTCACCGCTGAACTGGTCTTCATGCCAGCCGCCCATCACGTACAACCACTGGCCAGGCTTCAGGCTGGCGGCCCTGGCTTTAAGCATGTCCAGCGCCTGGCTGCGCTGTGACACACCATCAAGCCGGACTTCCGTGGCCCAATGTTCGGTGGCGCGGATAAAGTGATTGTGGTTATCGATCAAGCCAGGCAGAACGGTGCGGCCTTCAAGGTCGGCCTGCTGCGTGGCTTCACCGGCCAGGGCGCGAATGGTTTCGGTGTCGCCCACGGCCACGATACGCCCATCCCGGATGGCCACGGCCTGGGCCGTGCGGAACTGATCGTCCACCGTGATGATCTTGCCGTTGTACAGCACCCGATCCGGTGCCGGTGCAGCCCAGACATCAGCCGCCGGCACACTCAGCAGCATAATCACCGCCAGCATAAAACGTTTCATAAATACTCCTGATTCATCTGAATTCATGTTGTTAGCCGCCCTGTTCAATTGGGACGACGCAGTATCCGGCCCGGCAGGGCAAACGTCACCTTGCCTTCGGCCACCACCGGTGTTCCATTCACCCACACGTAATCCAGGCCGTCGGAATAGGCATGGATGTTGTAGAAATTGGCCCGCGGGCGGATGGTCTCGAGGTTGATCACCGACAGATCAGCGGCCATTCCCTGTTTGATATAGCCCCGGTCTTTCAGGCCGACGATTTCGGCCGCCAGGCCGCTGAATGCGCGGATCGCGTGCTCGATGCTGACCGATTCACGCTCGATCACATACTCACGAATCCATTCCGGGTAGGCCCCGTAAAAACGCGGATGCAGGTAACCGGGGTCAAACGGCTGCGTGGTGTAACCGTCGGTATCACCGGCCACCCAGTCGGCTTTGACAAACCGCTCGATGGTTTCCACCTTGCGGAAGTTGCCAAATGCCAGCATGCCACCGGCCATATGGGAGAAGCCCTCCACGCCCATGGTGATGACCATATCGACCGGCGACAGCCCGCGCATGTCGGCCAGCTCCTGCAACGAGCGGCCGATGTAGCTGATGTCCGGGTAATCGGTGATATAGATTTCATTGGCGCCGCCCCAGAAGTCGATCAGGTAGGCGATATCCGTTTGTACATCGGCCTTCTTGCTGTCATCGGCCAGCGTTTTCAGCAGCTGGGTTTTGAAATCAAACACGCGGTGCGGCTGGGTGGGCCGCACAAAAAACGTCGGCGGCGCTGTATAGGTGGTCAGCGCCCACATCGGAATCAGCGGTGAGAAGATGCCGATGGGGTTGGCCACGTAGATATGCATGTCCGCGAATATCTGCACCCCGCGTGCCCTGGCGGCTTCCACCGCCTCGACGGTGCGCCGGCCGTCTTCATGCGGATCGGGGCCGCGCATGGACATATGCGAATTCGATACGCGGATGCCATTGGCCTCGGCGATTTCGATCAGTTCCACCGAAGCCTCATACATCGATGGGGCCAGCGGGTAGTCGCTGGCCTTGTCGCCGCCATTGCGGCTGGGCAGCCACCAGGATGGCTTCAGTGACTGGCTGCGCGGATGGGCGATAAACACCGCATCGTAGGGCTTCAGCGCGGCGGTCATACCGATCAGCTCTTCGGTGGTGCTCCACATGCCATCGCGCATTTCCAGAACCGTGGCCAGACCCCAGGCGCCCGCCTCGATATCTGCTGCGATCAGTTCACGCATATGCGCGATTTCATCGTCCGTGGCCGGCCGGCCGGAATCCTCGCCCATGGCGGTAAACCGCACCCGGCTGTGCGACACCATGTAGGCCAGGTTCAGGCCGATACCATCATGACTTTCCACCACGGCCATTTGTTCGGCCATCGGCAATAGCGGCGCGAGGCCATCGGAATTGGCAATGGATGTGGTAATGCCCTGGCTGACATGCGCCGGCGCGGCGCGCCGTTTAGGGTCGGGCGAGCGCATACCGCGCCAGCCGCCCTGCTGGTCATCGGCATGGCCGTGCAAGTCAATAAAACCCGGCACCACGTGCCGGCCGGTGGCGTCCACCTTCAGTTCGGCCTGATCGCCAGACAAGTCGCCAATGGCGGCGATCTTGCCATCGCGCAAACCCACGTCCGCCACGTAGCCGGGCTGGCCACTGCCGTCCACTACCGTGCCGCCCAGAATCAGGGTATCGAACTGGGCCGCAAGCACAGACACTGGTAGTAACAACAGAATAGTCAAACACAACCGTGTTGCCTGGATCATTCCGCTGTTGGATTCATAACTGACAGGCACGCAGCCCAACGAAAGCAAATTACGCATGAAGCCTTACTCCCTTGCCAAACCTGGCGGCTATTGTTCTGTGTCTTCAACCATGGCGAATACATCAATTTCAATCAACTGGCAGGGTTCGGACAAACCCACCACCTGGATCATGGTGCTGGGTGGTGGCCGCTGGCCTTTCCAGTAATCCGGAAACTCGCTGGATCGTTCCTTGGTCATGGCGCGCCAGGCCCGCCAGTCGGTGATGTAACGGCGAATGAATACCACGTCGTTCCAGGTAGCTCCGGCTGCTGCCAACCCCCGTTCAACATTTTCCATGGTGCCAAGGTACTGGCCGAACCAGTCGTCATGCTGGCAGCGGTTGCTGCGGTGCTCGTAGTCTATCGGGCGGTCCACCTGGCCGGCGACAAAAACAAACTTGGCCTTGCCCGTTACCGTGGTCACCTGGGCGTAGGCCGGGTGATTGTTCAGCGTGGGCGGGTCAATGCGGGTTAATTCAAAGTTCTTTTTAGCTGCCACAGCGCCGGTAAAAAATGCCAGGAACAGACAGCCGATACCCACCAGACTGATCAGCAGCACCCATTTTCTTTCCGTTTGCGTCATCACGATGTTCTCCGCAAGCCTGGCGTGTACAAAGCGGTTTAATACACGCCGTTAAATGCAATCAGTGCCCGGCCGAATAAACGGTTTTACCGCCTACCACCGTCTCGACCGCCTGCACCTGGTACAACTGGTCTTCCGGCACGGTCAGATAATCGCGGTCCAGCACCACGAAGTCGGCCTGGAAGCCATTGCGGATCTGGCCCAGGTTGTTTTCCTGGAATACCGACAGGGCGCCATTGCGGGTATGCGCGATCAGGGCTTCCTCGCGGCTTACCGTGCGGTTGTTGACCACACCACCGTCGTAGAAGCGCTTGCCGGTTACAGCCCAGGCCAGGCTCATCAGCGGATTCAGCACATTGATGCGCGGCGCTTCCGAACCAAAGGTCCAGGGAATGCCGCTGTCCTGGATGCCTCGCAGGTCTGGCATGGCCAGGCCCGCTTCACCAAAGGTGTCCAGCAAGGCTTGCCGGGCCGCACCGCCCAGCAGGCCATTGGAGCGCAGCGACGGGGTCATGCCATAAGGCCGCATGCGTTCCAGCACGGGCTGGTCGACCATATCGGCATGGATGAAAATCCATCGCAGGGGCTTTAAGGAATACTGTGGTGACAGTTCATCCATCAAATCCAGCGCCAGGTTCATGCTGGACGGCTGCACCATGTGCAGTTGCAGGCCCCAGCCGCCACTGGCCGCGGCCGTAAGCATGGTTTTCAGGCCGGCAAGGTTTTCGTCGGTGGCTTCCATCACACGGTCAAAACCATCCTGATGCGGGGTATAGATTACCTCGCCCAGACCGATCAGGGCTTGCCGGTCATTGCTGTAGTCGGGGCGCTGCAGGGCCACCTTTTCGGCCTCCTCAAGTGCCTGCTGCGGCGTCCTTGGCGTCATGAACTGCGCATGGAAAATGCGCATGTCCAACTCGCCCGCCTGGGCCAGTTGCGCCGCGATGGCATAAGACTCACGGCGCACGCCAAATCCACCGCCGTCATAGATGGTGGTCAGGCCATTGGCCACGGCAGCAGCAACAACCGCCTTGAGGCTGGCACGGCTCTGCCCGTCATCCAGCTTGGGAAACAACGGAAAAGCCTGGCTGTAGGCGAAACCTCCGCCATTGATGCGGCCGGTGGCGCGGCCATGTGCATCGCGTTCAACCATGGCCTCGGTAATACCGGTAGCCTGGTCATTGATCAGCCTTCCGCTATCAACTGCTTCGGTTGGCGCAACATCGTGGTTTACCGTTGCAACCCCGGCGCGCTCGAGGACAGCGCTGTTGACATAGCGGTGGCTGTAGTTGACGTCCAGAACTACCGGGTGATCGGGCGCAATGGCATCCA
>JBFIHZ010000092.1:0-12395 GCA_041601535.1 Lysobacterales bacterium
CAGCGCGCGGTACCGTGCGACGGGGCAAACAGCGTGTCACCAATAAACGCAGCATCACCGACCAGGTAGGTGATGCTGTCGGGGGTGTGGCCCGGCGTTTCCAGCACCTGCAGCGTGAGTCCGCCCAGGGCCAGCGTGTCGCCCTCGGCCAACAGGCGGTCAAAGGCCTGGCCGGCTCCAGCCTCATCCGTCAGGCCGAACATCTGCCTGACGGTTTGCTGCACCGCGCCAATACCGCGCCCAATAGCCACCCTGGCGCCGGTACGCTGGCGCACGTGATGTGCCGCGGTCAGGTGGTCGGCGTGCGCATGGGTTTCCAGCACCCAGGCAATGGTCAGTCCCTGCTGCCGGGCCTCTTCAATCAGGCGGTCCACCGCGCTGGCATCGGTGCGGCCGGACACCGGGTCATAGACCCAAACCGGATCAATCAGGGCCGCCTGGCCACTTTCCGGATCGGCCAGCAGGTACGTCCAGCTGCCAGTTTCAGGTTCGTATTGAGGTTTGATTAACATCCGGGCCTCTCTGTTTTTGTTGCTTCCGATAGCACAGTAAGTGGTAGTTCGTATACAAATGAATTTAACGGAACGGTACCAGACTCTCAACCCGGGACTCTCAACCCGGGCTTGCGCTGTTCCCGGCCTGGCCGGTGATGCCATCAAGGGCCATGCGCCAACTATTTTCCAATACAGAAACTCGAGAAAATCACTCCGAGCAAGTCATCGGCCAGCAGTTCGCCGGTTATTTCCCCCAGGTCCTGTTGCGCCAGGCGCAGTTCCTCGGCCAGCAGTTCGCCAGCCTGGTCCACGGTCAGGCGCTGTTCACCCAGATCCAGATGATGCGCCGCGCGTTGCAAGGCATCCACGTGTCGCTGGCGGGCGGAAAAACTGCCTTCGGTGTGCTCGCTGGCCCCCAGGGAATCGCGTATCCGCTCTTTTAAAACATCCAGGCCTTTGCCCTGGGTAGCGGATATCCATACCGGGCCGGTGGCACCTTGCAAGCCCTGTACATCGTTCTGGTCAGTCTGTTGTTTATTCCCCGGTGCCGTTCCGGCGGGCCCCGCCAGGCGGGCCCATTGAGCGTCAATCCCGCGCTGCTCAGGGTCGGACAGCAAATCGCATTTATTGGCCACCAGCAGGCAGCGTGCCGGGTCGGGCAATTCGCGCAACAGTGCGCATTGCGGCTCAAGCTCCGCCGTGGCATCCATCACCAGCAACACCAGGTCAGCCGCCTCCACCGCGCGGCGCGCGCGGCGAACCCCTTCTGCCTCGATGCGGTCGCTGGTCTCGCGGATACCGGCGGTATCGGCCACGTGTACCGGGATGCCATGAATATCGATCCATTCGCGCAGTACATCCCGGGTGGTGCCGGCAATTTCCGTGACAATCGCGCTGTCCTGCCCGGACAGGGCATTGAGCAGGCTGGATTTACCGGCATTGGGCTGGCCGATAATGGCCAGCGTGGCACCATCGCGCAGCAATAAACCCTGCCGTGCTTCGGCCAGCAGCCCCGCCAAATCCTGACGGGTGTTCTGCAGACGCTGCAGGATGTCGCTTTCGGCCAGGAAATCAATTTCCTCATCGGGAAAATCGATGGCCGCCTCCACAAACACCCGCATGCCGGTCAGTTGCTGCTGTACGCCATTGACGCGCTCGGAAAACACGCCTTTCAGCGAATTTTGCGCGGCCCGTGCGGCGGCCTCGGTGCCGGATGCGATCAGGTCGGCAATGGCCTCGGCCTGGGCCAGGTCCAGCTTGTCATTCAGAAACGCCCGCTCGGAAAACTCTCCCGGCCGGGCCATGCGTGCGCCGAGTTGCAGCAAGCGCCGGGTCAGCAGGTGCATGACCACCGGCCCGCCATGGCCTTGCAACTCCACCACGTGTTCCCCGGTAAATGACGCGGGGGCTGGGAAATACAGCGCCAGGCCGGTGTCGATCAGGTCACCCTGAGCGTCGCGGAACGGGCACAGCTGCGCCAGGCGGGGCTGCAGGGGGCGGCCGCACACGGTTTGCGCCAGTTGCAGCGCTTTGGGGCCAGAGATGCGCACAATACCGATACCGCCCATGCCAGGCGGCGTGGCGATGGCGCAGATGGTGTCGGTCTGGTGTGCGCCATCGGTTGGCGTGTCGGGCGCGGGTGTATCGCTGGCGGAACTCATGCGCAAAGCATAATCCATTGGGCCGTGGGAGTGACAGCGCGTAGCGGCCGCCGTTTCGGGCGGCCGCATGTAACGATAATCGCCAGCGGGTGGTGGGCGTTATTTTTCCCCGGCGGCGATTTTGCGGGTAATGAACAGCTGCTGTGCCAGTGACAGCCCGGCGTTGGTGGCCCAGTACAGCACCAGGCCGGCCGGGAAGAAGGCAAACATCACGGCAAACACCACCGGCATCATGTTCATCATCTTGCGTTGCAGGGGGTCCATGCCGGCCATCGGCGTCAGCCGCTGGGTGGCAATCATGAAGACCGCGTTGAGTACCGGCAGCACGAAGTAGGGATCGCGCACCGACAGGTTGTCGATCCACAGGATAAACGGTGCCTGACGCAGCTCCACCGACTCCAGCAACACCCAGTACAGCGCGATAAACACCGGTATCTGCACCAGCATGGGCAGGCAGCCAGCCAGCGGATTGGCCTTTTCGGTTTTATACAGCTCCATCATGGCCTGGCTCATGCGCTGGCGGTCGTCGCCATAGCGTTCCTTGAGTTGTTCAATGCGCGGCTGCAGTTTGCGCATGCGCGCCATGGACTTGTATTGCGTTTCGGTCAGCTTGAAAAAGGCCAGCTTGATCAGCACGGTGAGCAGCACAATGGCCCAGCCCCAGTTCCCCACCAGCGCGTGAATGTGTGACAGCAGCCAGAACAACGGCTTGGAGAACACCGTGAAGATGCCGTAGTTCACCGTGTGCTCCAGCCCCGGCGCTACCGCCTCCAGCTTCTCCTGCAGCTTGGGTCCGAGGTACAAGCGGCTGGTGAATTCGGTGCGCTCACCCGGGTTGACGGTTTGCAGCGGGGATACATCGCGGGCGATGTAGCGCGGCCAGCCGCCGGTTTTGAGTTCCTGGGTGGAGTAGGTGACCTGCTCTTCAGCCGGCGGAATCCACGCGGCGAAAAAATAATGCTGGATCATGGCCAGCCAGCCATTATCCGTGACGCGCTTGAACGGCTCGTCCGCCACATCGTCAAAATCCACTTTCTGGAACTTGTCTTCCGGATTGTAAAACGCGATGCCACGGAAGCTGTAAGACGTGGGGTTGGTAAACCCGCCATTATCACGGTCACCGGGTACCGAGCGTTGCAGCTGATCGTAGCGGCTGCCGGACCAGGCGCTGGCACTGTTGTTCACCAGTTGGTGGCGCACCAGGATGTCGTATTGCCCACGCTTCAGCACAAAGGTCTTGGTCACCTGCACGCCATCTTCGGATTGCCAGGTCAGCGGCACGCGCACTTCATCCGCGCCGTCCGCCAGCCGGTACTCCGTTTGCGCGGAGGCATAGTTGGCCGTGTGGTTGGGCGCTGGCTGATGGGATAACAGGCCGGACTGGGCGATAAACAGTTCATCACCACTGGCTTGTAACAGGTTGACCTTGTTCTGCGGCTGCTCCAGCACCACCGGGTAGTTCAGCAATTGCGCGCTGACCACGGTGCCGCCCTGCAGCGCAATTTCCAGTTTCAGCACATCGGTGGTTACCGTGACGGTCGGGCTTTCTGCCTGCATGGCCGCGCCGTCATTTGCAGGCGTGGCAGCGGACGGGCTGCTGACCGGATCCAGGGGTTGGGGTAAATCGTTACTGTCGGCATTCAGCGCCGGCAATTCCGCATTGCCCGGCGTTGACGGGTCTCCCGCGGTGGCCGCTGGCGTGTTGACCGCCGATGCGGGTGGCTGACCGTAGTCCTTTTGCCACTCGATCCACAAAAAATAGCCCAGGGCGATCAGGCTGACGAGCAATACCGGACGAAGATTTCCCATGACGACAAAGTCCCTTACCTGTTGGCCTGCTGGTTGGCCTGACGGGTGGTGTTAGCGCTTTCTGATTGTTGTGCAGTCACTGCCTGCCCGGCGTCCCGTGCGTCGGCCTGCTGCTGACGCTCCGCGCGCCGGTCGATGCGGGCCCAGTGGCTGGCCAGTGCTTCAAACAGCTGCCTGTTGCATATGGTGACGGCATGCCGCCGGGGCAAGACCACAATATCCACGGAGGTCCTGCCCGTTTCCGCCAGATAGTGTGCCCGGAAACTTTCCCGGACGATACGCTTCAAGCGGTTGCGCTCCACCGCCCGCCGGTCGACCTGGCGGGAAACCGCCAGCCCCAGCCGAGAGCAGGGAAGTTGGTTGGCACGGGCCAATACCTTGAAACTGGCGTCGGCTGACACGGCGGGGTGCTGGAACACGTTCCTGAATGCCGCTTGGCCACACAGGCGGGACTGACGGGGAAGTGTCATGCCGGTTACCGCTTCTGCCGCGGCGCGGCTGCACGGAACAACCGGCTGGCGCGCCTCTGCTTGCTGCTTACCGGGCTGAAGTGCATCAGCCGGCAACCAGCCAATGGGTTCAGGCTGACAGGCGTTTACGGCCCTTGGCACGACGTGCCGCGAGGATGGCACGGCCGCCACGGGTGGCCATACGCGCACGAAAACCATGCCGGCGGGCACGTTTTAACAAACTGGGTTGAAATGTACGTTTCATAGTTCTATTCCTTTACGGGACGGGTCGGCGTACCGGGGACCTGAAGTCACTTTTCGCTGGCGGGCCCAAAAGACCCCGCTCCGGTCAAGCCAAGCAATCGACACAAGAGGCGAATTGTATCTTTTGTGAACGGCCGCGACAAGCGTTGCGCGGGTTTTGCCGGCACTTTTGCGGCCGGCCTGGCCGCAACACGGGGGAATTCCGCCCGCTCCGCGTCGCGCCGGTCGCCAAAGGCAGCTGGCGTGCCGTGTCGCGGCTGTTGTCAGCCGGCCCCAGCAGCGTAGCCTTCGGGGGGATAACACAGCAGAGGTTTGCAAGTTATCCACAGCGGGTTAGACTTAACGGCCTCTGAAGATTTCCTTTGCTGGCCGCAAGCGGCCGGGGCGCCCTCGCGGCATGCCCCCGCAACAAAAGAAACCAACAGATCAACCTCTGGGACAATTCTCTGGAATGGCGCAAAACCATTGGCAAACCTGCTTGACCTATCTGGAGCGTGAGCTGCCGGCCGAGGATTTCAATACCTGGATCCGGCCCCTGCAGCCAAAAAATTCACGCGGTCACACCCAGTTACAGGCACCCAATGCCTATGTGCGCGACTATATTTCACTGAATCACCTGGAACGCATCCGTGATGTGTTTGAGCACCTCGGTGCGTCCCGCGATTCGGTCACGGTGGAGGTTTCCAGCAATGAGGCACCGGATAAAACCACCCGCCAGCCAGCCCGCACCCATTTCGACACCGGCCTGGATTCACGCTACCAGTTTGCGAATTTCGTGCAGGGTAAATCCAATGAGCTGGCCTTTGCCGCGGCCCAGCAGGTGGCGCAAAAACCCGGCCTGGCCTATAACCCCTTGCTGCTGTACGGCGGCACCGGCCTGGGTAAAACCCACTTATTGCATGCCGCCGGTAACCTGATTCACGACCAGAACCGCGATGCCCGGGTTCTGTACTTGCATTCCGAGCGTTTTGTCAGCGAAATGATCCAGGCCTTGCGCCGTGACAGCATCGAATCCTTCAAACAGCATTACCGGGGTGCCGGTGCCCTGCTGATTGACGATATCCAGTTTTTTGCCGGCAAGGAACGCACCCAGGAAGAATTTTTTCACACCTTCAACGCGTTGCTGGACAGCAAGCAGCAAATCATTCTGACCTGCGACCGCTATCCCAAGGAAGTGGTGGGTCTGGAAGCGCGGCTGCGGTCACGCTTTGGTTGGGGGTTGACGGTATCGATTGAGCCACCGGACTTTGAAACGCGGGTGGCCATTCTGATGAACAAGGCGCAGGAGCGCGGTATTCTGCTGGATGAGGCGGTCGCCTATCTGATTGCCAAGCGCATGCGGTCCAATGTGCGGGACCTGGAAGGGGCTTTGAATACGCTGTGCGCCAATGCGCGGTTTTCCGGCCGCTCGATTACTGAAGCGTTCGCGCAGGAGGTTTTGCGGGACCTGTTGATGGTGCACGACCGGCTGATCACCATTGAAAACACACAGAAAACCGTGGCCGAATACTATAAATTGCGCGTTACGGATTTGCTGTCGCCGCGCCGCACGCGCAATATTGCCCGGCCACGGCAAATGGCCATGGCGCTGTGCAAGGAATTAACCGAACACAGTTTGCCGGAAATTGGTGATGCGTTTGGCGGCCGCGACCATACCACGGTGCTGCATGCTTGTCGTAGAATTGAAGAATTGTGCGCTACCGATGGCCGCATCCGTGAGGATAAAGCCAAGCTGGTACGCTTGCTTACGGCCTGACCAGGCACAAGTCTGTGTATCAGGCAGGTACAAGCTGTGGATAAGTATGGGATGAAATATCAGGGCCAGGTTATCCACAACCTGTCAACAGGGTTCAAGCGGTTTTCCTGACAGGGTTTATGTTGTATAAGCTATTGTATTTAAAATATTTTTAGCGTATTTTGGGCTTATCCACATTGCTTATTACTACTACGGTTTTATAAATATATAAATAAATATTAATAGGGATCCGGACATGAAATTCAGCATCAAGAGAGAAACCTTTCTGCACCCGCTAAGCCAGGTAGTGGGTGTTGTGGAACGGCGGCAGACCTTACCGGTGCTGGCCAATTTCCTGTTTCAGGCCAGCAAGGACAACACCCTGTCGATCACGGGCACCGACATGGAGGTGGAACTTATCGCGGTGGTCAAGGCGGAAGTCGAGCGGGAAGGTGAAGTCACCGTTCCGGCGCGCAAGTTGCTGGACATCGTGCGCATGTTGCCCGACGGCGTACAGATCGCCCTGAACCTGGATGGCGAAAAAGTCACGTTGTCTTCGGGACGCAGCCGTTATACGCTGGCCACCCTGCCGGCCACGGAATTCCCGGCCACGGACCAGTTCGAAACCATAGAAAACCTGGAAATTCAAGAAGATAAGTTAAAAAGGCTGTTGGATAAAACCGCCTTCGCAATGGCCAATCAGGACGTACGCTATTACCTGAACGGACTGTTGTTTGAGTTTCGTGACGGTGAGCTGCGTACCGTGGCAACCGATGGGCACCGCCTGGCCGTGTGCGACCTCGATGGTGGCGCCAAAGTCAGCCAGAACCGGCAAATCATCGTGCCGCGCAAAGGTGTGCTGGAACTCACGCGCATGCTGACCGACAGCAAGGACATGGTTAAACTGGGCCTGGGTAAAAATCACGTGCGACTGGAAAAAGGCGGTGCGATTCTGACCTCCAAGCTGATTGACGGCCGTTTCCCGGATTACCAGGCCGTGATACCGGTGGGCATTGAACGCCGCATTGAAGTGGACCGTGAAGCATTTATCCATGCCTTGCAGCGGGCGGCCATCCTGTCAAACGAGAAATACAAAGGCGTGCGGCTGGAAGCGGGCAAGAATGTTATCAAGATCATCGCGCACAATCCGCAACATGAAGAAGCGGAAGAAGTGCTGGAAGCCGAGATGAACTTCGATCAGCTGGCCATGGGTTTCAATGTCACCTATCTGCTGGATGCCCTGAATGCCATTGAAGCGGTGAATATCACGCTGGAAATGCGTGATGCCAACAGCAGCTGCCTGATGACGGCGGCGGGCGGCGGGGACGACAGGCACGTGGTAATGCCGCTGAAACTCTGAACAGCAGACCTTGAACGCAGCCGAAGTACCGCGGCAGCTGCCGCGGTCGCCGAATACTCCGCCACCCGGGGATAATCGAACCCGACTTGTACATAAAATCTCTCAGTATCGAGAACTTCCGGAACCTGAAACGGGTTGATCTCGAGCTTCACCCCCGGCTGAACGTTTTTTACGGCGTCAACGGTGCGGGCAAGACCAGCCTGCTGGAATCCCTGGTAGTGCTTTCTCGCGGCAAGTCTTTTAAAACTGCCCACGTGGAGGAATTGACGGGCGCAGAAACGGGGGCATTTCGAATTTTTTCAGTCACCGTGGCTGCCGATGGACAGCACCGTTTGGGTCTGGAGCGCAATAAACGCAGCTGGAAAGCACGGCATAACGGCCAGGACGTTGCGGTGCTGAGTGTTTTGACGCGTCACCTGCCACTGGTTTTGATGGAGCCCAACAGTCACTTGCTGGTCAGTGGTGCCCCGGATGGCCGGCGACGGTTCCTGGACTGGGGCGTGTTTCACGTGGAACATCGGTTTCTCGAGACCTGGCGCAGGTACTCCCGGGCATTGAAACAACGCAATGCCGCGCTCAGAAGCCGGCAGCTTGCCGTGCTGGATTCACTGGACGACGGCCTGGCGAAGCTCGGCGAGGCGCTGCATCAGCAACGCCAGGCCTATTTTGACAAGTTGGTGGCCGAGTTTTCCCGGCATGTGCATGACTGGTCCAGCGCCTTACAGGATATTGAGCTGTCTTATCAGCAAGGCTGGAAAGCCCCATCCTTGCTGGAAGCGCTAGACAGCAGCCGAAAGCGTGACGTGGAGCGGGGGGTAACCAGCCAGGGACCACATCGCGGCGACCTGTTGCTGCTGCGCCACGGCCAGCATATTCGCACCCTGTTATCGCGCGGTGAGCAGAAAGCACTGGCGGCGGCCCTGCTGCTCACCCAGGCCCGCTTGCTGGCGGCCACGGGTGAGGCACCGCTGGTGTTGCTGGATGATCTGGCTTCCGAATTCGACCAGCAGCACTTTGCTTTCGTGCTGGATCACGCACTTGATTGCGCGGGCCAGGTGTTTGTTACGGGCACCGGCAAGCCGCCTCTGGAGCTGCCACACACGATGTTCCACGTGGAACGCGGAGAAGTCCGGGAAATGGTATAATCACGCACATCGAAATTTCCTGTGCGAGCCGCTGAATCCGGCCCATTCATGCGTCGGAATGGCTTGTTACATCAAAGACTTACATTGCCCCTGCGGGGGCAGGACAAATTATGACTAATTCAGAATACGATTCCAGGAATATCAAGGTCCTGAAAGGCCTTGATGCCGTGCGCAAACGACCCGGTATGTACATCGGTGATACCGATGACGGCACCGGTTTGCACCATATGGTGTTCGAGGTAGTGGATAACTCCATCGACGAAGCGCTGGCCGGTCATTGTGACTATATTCGTGTCACCATCCACGAAGATGACGCGGTCAGCGTCAAGGACAACGGCCGGGGAATTCCGGTGGATATGCACCAGGAGGAAGGCCGTTCAGCCGCAGAAGTCATTATGACCGTGCTGCATGCGGGCGGTAAATTCGATGACAATTCCTACAAGGTCTCCGGTGGCCTGCATGGTGTGGGTGTGTCCGTAGTAAATGCCTTGTCCGAAGAGTTGGAGTTGAGAATACGCCGTAACGGGCGGGTGTGGCGTCAGACCTATCATATGGGCGTGCCGGCTGCGCCATTGGAAGCCACCGGTGACAGTGAAAAAACCGGTACCAAGATCTATTTCCGGCCCAGCCACCAGATTTTCAGCAACCCGGTATTTCATTACGACATTCTGGCCAAACGCCTGCGTGAGCTGAGTTTTCTGAATTCAGGGGTGCGCATTGAGCTGACTGATGAACGCACCGGCAAATCCGATATTTTTGAATACAAGGGTGGTATTCGCTCATTTGTTGAACATCTGGGCCGCAACAAGAATCCGCTGCATCCCACGGTGCTGCATATCACGGCTGAGGCCAGCAATATCGTGGTGGAAGTGGCCATGCAGTGGACCGATTCCTACCAGGAAGCGGTGTTTTGCTTTACCAACAACATTCCGCAGAAAGACGGTGGGGCGCATCTGGCGGGGTTCCGGGCGGCATTGACCCGCACCATGAACCAGTACATCGAGGAATCCGGTATTGCCCGCAAGGACAAGGTGAGCACCTCGGGTGACGACGCCCGCGAGGGCCTGATCGCGGTGCTTTCAGTAAAAGTGCCCGACCCCAAGTTCTCCTCGCAGACCAAGGACAAGCTGGTTTCTTCCGAGGTAAAACCGGTGGTTGAGTCGCTGGTTGCCAGTAATTTGCGGGATTTCCTGATGGAAAACCCCGGTGAAGCCAAAACCATCACCGCCAAGGTGGTGGAGGCCGCGCGGGCGCGTGAAGCAGCGCGCAAGGCACGCGAAATGACCCGCCGCAAAGGCGTTCTGGATGTCGCCGGCCTGCCCGGCAAGCTGGCCGACTGCCAGGAAAAAGACCCCGCCTTGTCTGAACTGTTCCTGGTGGAGGGTGATTCCGCCGGCGGTTCCGCCAAGCAGGGCCGCAATCGCAAAACCCAGGCGATTCTGCCGCTGAAGGGCAAGATCCTGAACGTGGAAAAGGCCCGTTTCGACAAAATGCTGTCGTCTGCCGAGGTAGGCACACTGATTACCGCGCTGGGTTGTGGCATTGGTCGTGATGAGTTTGACCCGGACAAGCTGCGCTATCACACCATTATCATCATGACGGACGCGGACGTGGACGGCTCACACATCCGTACGCTGCTGCTGACGTTTTTCTACCGCCAGATGCATGAGCTGATCGAGCGAGGCCATATTTATATTGGTCAACCGCCACTGTATAAAATCAAGCAGGGCAAGCAGGAGCAGTACCTGAAGGACGACGCCGAGCTGAATGATTATCTGCTGGCCAGAGCCCTGGATGATGCCGCGCTGGTGTTTGATCCCGACGCGCCGCCGCTGACCGGCAAAGCGCTGGAGCAGCTGATGCGCGACTACATGGCGGCGACCCAGACCAACATCCGCCTGGCGCAGCGTTACGATGCCCTGTTTTTAGCCTATCTTATTGATACTGAACGGTTTAATACCGAATGGGATGAGGCGAAAGTAAGTGACTGGTCGACCGCCCTGGTGGCCCGGCTCAATGCCAACAGCCCGGCCAGCGTGCAATACCAGATTGACGTGGTGCGTGGCGAAGAGGGTTTCGACCTGTCTTTGAATAAATACACCCATGGCGTGACCCAGGCCAAGCAGATCCGCCAGGATTTCTTCAAAGGTGCGGAATATCGCCTGATCGGGCGGCTGGCCGATACCTTGCACGGGCTGATCCAGCCCGGTGCGCGGATCATTCGTGGCAAATCCGAACAGGAAATCAACCGATTTGGTGAGGCGCATGACTGGCTGATGGCGGAAAGCCGTAAAGGCCGGGCCATTCAGCGCTTCAAAGGCCTGGGCGAAATGAATCCGGAACAATTGTGGGACACCACGGTAAACCCGGAAACCCGGCGCTTGTTGCAGGTCACCATTGAAGATGCGGTGGCCGCTGATCAGATATTTACCACCCTGATGGGCGATGAGGTGGAGCCACGGCGCGAGTTTATCGAACGGCACGCGCTGGATGTGACCAACCTGGACGTGTAGGGCGCTTGCAGGCGCGCAGGCCGGACCCGGCGGTGAAGACCAACCCGGGCCGGTGCGGCGCTACAGCGACGGTTTCAGGAGCGGCTGGCGGTCTCGGCCAGGCGGGCTTCGCACAAGGCGGCAAGCTCGGCGTCCAGCGGGGTATCCCTGTCCAGCAGCGTGGCGTTCAGCCCCAGGTCGGCGGCGCGTCGCACAAACTTCCGGCGTGAACTGAACAGCCGGCAGTTTTCCGGTTCCGCGGAGTAACGCTGTAAAATATCCTGCAGGGCTTCCTGGCTGATGCGTTTTTGCGTCAGCATGGAGCGGCGCACGTAATACACGCCGTCCAGCATGCCGCCCATATCGGACAGGCGCTTGCGAATGCTGGTGGGGCCCAGCAGGGCATCGTCCGGGCTGCCGTGCTCACCCGACCAGTGGTCGGGTTGCGGTGCGGTTGCAATCAGGTGATAGCCATTGCGGGTGAGGGTGGCCAGCAGCCGCAACATCTTGTCACCCGACTCGGTTTCCATGCCGGCCAGGATGTCATCCCTGCTGATCAACAGTACGCGCACCGCAGGCATGGCTCAGCCCAGCACCGACAGGTCGGCGACCTGGTCAAACAGGGCTTTCATGCGGGCCAGCAAGGCCAGGCGGTTGGCGCGCAGCCTGGGGTCTTCGTCCATTACCATCACGGCATCAAAAAAGCGGTCCACGGCAGGCCTGAGCTGCGCCAGGCGTTCCAGGCTGGCGCTGTAATCGCTGTTGGCAAGTGGCTTGGCCAGCTCCTTTTCGGCTGTGGCAACCTGCTGGTAAAGTTCGCGTTCTTCGTCTAACGTGAGCGCTTCATCGTCTATATCCAGGGAAATGTCACATTCCGCCTTGCGCAGGATATTGCCGCTGCGTTTATTTGCGGCGGCCAGGCTCAGCCCGGTTTCTTCACCCATAAAGGCGGCCAGCGCCTGCAGCCGGGCGTGCAGGTCCGGCAG
>JBFIHZ010000093.1:0-12363 GCA_041601535.1 Lysobacterales bacterium
GCCATTCGGGTGTTGCATGCCGATAATCTTGCCGCGCAAGGGGCGCCGGTCGATTGTATTGCCCGGCAGGCGGACATACCGGAATCCCTGGTTCACTGGGTGCACGAACTGGAAGATCAGCACCGGCTGGTGGTTTTCCAATGCGCGCCGGATGATTCCAGCTGGACCCGTTTCGCATTGCGGCAATCGGACCTGGTACTGCGGATAGCACACGCTGATTCGGATGAAGGTTTGCGGCCGTGGGAGCCGTCACTGGGTCTGGACGATGCCCACTCCAGTTTGCGGCGCGCGCTGGTACTGCTGCAAGCGGACAATTCCCGTCCCTGGGCAAACACACGGCAATGGAAGTCACCCCGGCAACTCGAGTTTCATCTGCATGTGCGTGATGGCAGGCAAGCTGACGTGGCCCGGGTGGCGCGCGTGATCAGTGGCCGGGCCCGCGGCCTGGTGCTGGGTGGCGGTGCCTCACGGGGTTTTGCCCACCTGGGTGTTTATCAGGCCCTGACCGAGGCCAAAATGGAAATTGACTGGTTCGGTGGCAGCAGTATCGGCGGCATCATGGGCGCGCTGATGGCCAAGGGGCTGAGTCCGGAGGAGTGCATCGAATCGGCGCGTGAATCATTCGTCAGGCACCGGCCGTTCAGTGATTACACACTGCCGGTAGTGTCGCTGATTGCCGGCCGGAGGATGCAGCGCGAACTGTGCCGCAAGGCGGATATGGCGATTGAAGATCTGGCGCTGCCGTTTTTCTGTGTGTCCAGTAACCTGGATAATGGCCACCTTAACCTGCATGACCACGGCCTGCTGTCGCGCGCATTGCAGGCCTCCGCCTCCATGCCGGGGGTTTTCCCTCCCACCGTGTTTGAACGCCAACTGGCAGTGGATGGCACCGTCCTCAACAGTCTGCCGGTGGACATCATGTGGCAGCAACCGGTAGGGGAGGTGATCGCCGTGGATCTGGCGGTTCACCAGAGCCGCACGGTTGACTATGACGAAACGCCAGGCGCCTGGGCGGTGCTCGGCGGGCGCTTGCTGCCGTTTGCACGGCGCTACCGGGTGCCGCCACTGATGAGTGTGTTAATGAAGGCCAACGAGTTGGCCACCTTGCAACAGGTGCGGGCCCAGGGCCGCAGTGCCAGCCTGCTGCTGCAACCGGATGTCAGGCGTTTCGGGCTGACCCAGGTCGCTGCTTTTGACCGCATCGTGGAGGCCGGATATCGCTGCGCCAGCGAGGCGCTTGACGGGTGGCGGTTGGCAAACCAGTCATGAGATAATGCCACTCCATTTGGCAGTGAGCCCGTTAATTTTGACCCATCCAGTGCACCTTTTCCCGCAGCGCAGCCGCCTGAATGTTGCACCAAAGCTGCTGTTTCTGCGGCCACGGGGCGCCTGTCTGCTGTTGCTTGTCATGCTGCTGTGTTTCGCATCCTCCTCGCCGGCAGCACAACCGCCGACTGCGGAAACCACCGCCACACCCACGGCGCCAGATAACCCGGAACTGTCGGTGGCGCGGCAATGGAACGAGGCCTTGCTGCACGCCATCCGCAATGACTTCGCCCGCCCCACGGTGCATGCCCGCAACCTGTACCACCTGTCCGCCGCGATGTGGGATGCCTGGGCTGCCTATGACAAGCACGCCGATGCGGTTTTTCACGACGAGCTGCTTAGAACCACGGACATCCAGGCCGCGCGGGAGGAGTCCATCAGTTATGCAGCCTATCGCCTGTTGCACTGGCGCTTTGCCCATTCGCCCGGAGCGGAGACTTCGCTGCAGCGCTTTGACCAGTTAATGGATCAACTGGGGTATGCGCGGGATTTCACCTCGCGTGACGGCAACTCGCCGGCGGCGCTGGGAAACCGTATCGCGGATACCCTGATCGCCGCCGGGCTGGAGGACGGTGCTAACGAAGCCGAGGATTACGCCAACCGCTATTACCAGCCGGCCAACCGTCCCTTGCTGCCGGTATTGCCAGGCAATCCCTCGATGAATGACCCCAATCGCTGGCAACCGCTGGCGCTGGAGTTTTTTATTGATCAGGCCGGCCGGCCCCTGCCATCCGGGGAACCCGACTTCCTCAGTCCGGAATGGGGGGCGGTGGTCCCATTCGCATTACGGGAGGATGACCTGACGGTCTACCGGCGCGATGGGTTTGATTATTTTGTCTACCACGACCCGGGTCCGCCACCCTATCTCGGGGGAGACGGTGATGCCGTATACAAGTCCGATTTTGCCCAGGTAGCCCGCTGGAGTGGTTTGCTTGACCCAGCCGATGGTGTGACGATCGATATCAGTCCGGCCAGCCGGGGTAACAATACCCTGGGTACCAATGATGGTACGGGCTGGGATGAAAACCCATACACCGGTGAGCCGTATGCCCCGCAAGTCGTGCCGGCGGGCGATTACTACCGGGTGCTGGCGGAGTTCTGGGCCGATGGGCCCGACTCGGAAACGCCGCCCGGGCACTGGTTTACCCTGGCCAACGCGGTGGCGGATGCGCCGCAGTTACGCAAGCGTCTGTTCGCCCAGGGGCCGGAACTGGATGCGCTGGAATGGGACGTCAAGGTGTACCTGGCGCTGGGCGGTGCCATGCACGACGTGGCCGTGGCGGTGTGGGGGGTGAAGGGCTGGTATGACTATGTCCGGCCAATTTCCGCGTTGCGCTTTATGTGCGAATACGGACAGTCCTCCGATGCGCAATTGGCATCCTGGCATCCGGACGGCATTCCGCTGGAGCCGGGTGCCATCGAAGTCATCACCGCGCAGAGCGCTGCGCCAGGGCAACGCCACGCCCACCTGGCGGGCGAACAGGGTGAGCACCTGGGCAAGATCGCCTTGTTTGCCTGGCGCGGGCCGGACTTTATCGAGGACCCGGATGTGGACCAGGCCGGGACGGGCTGGATCCGTTGCGAAGACTGGTGGCCCTACCAGCGTCCATCCTTCGTGACTCCGCCGTTTGCCGGCTATGTTTCCGGCCACAGCACGTTCAGCCGCGCTGCGGCCAAGGTGTTGACCCGGCTTACCGGCGATGCCTTTTTCCCTGGTGGGCTGGGGGAGTTCAAGGCGCCGAAGAATGCATTCCTGGTATTTGAGGAAGGTCCCAGCGTTGATATTACCTTGCAGTGGGCTACCTATTACGATGCCGCGGATGAGTGCAGCCTGTCGCGTATCTATGGCGGCATCCACCCGCCGGCTGATGATATTCCGGGACGTCTGATGGGCGAAATCATCGGCCAGCAATCCGTTGATCTGGCGCGGCGCTATTTCCGCGGCCAGGTGAACAGCCGCATACGTTCCTATCCGCGTGACCATGCCGCGCGCAAATTACGTGGCGGGGAATTTCAGCACAACCCCTGACAGCAGACCTGGACCAGAGGTTTAGCCCCAGCCATTGCGCTGGTGGTGCCTGAACGCCGCCGGCAGGCGGATCGCAGCAGTGGTGTTCTGCCGCTGCTTGATGTCTTTACATCTCATCGCGCGGTTGGCGGGCTCTGCGGTTGGTGGTTTTTTTGGTAACCTAGGCGGCCATTTGTCTGCCGTGAGCCATCCATATGAAACGTGTCATTGATCTGACAGCCATCTGTCTTGTTGCTTTGTCGATTCTGATGGTGGGCTGCCAGCCTGCCGATGACGCGCCGCCGGCGGCCGCTGCAGCGGGCACACAAGAGGCCGGAAGCAGCAACGCCGCCACAGCGGTGACCGAGCTGACGGTCGAGTACCGCAAACCGGAATTGAGCGAGCTGACCACTGGCGCCGGCCTGACTGCGGCCTGTGAGGCCGAAGTGGGAGCGATCGAGCGGGCGCTGGCTGAGCTGGAGGCGTTTACACCTGACCCCACGGTGGATAATTACCTGGAGCCGCTGAATGCCACCATGGTGAGTGCCTATAACATGGTTTTTGCCTCCGGCACGCTGACCGCGGTACATCCGGATGCGGCAGTGCGCGACGCGGGTGATGACTGCCAACAGGCGATCAGCAGCGTGTACGCTGATTTTTCCCTGTCACGGCCAATATTCGAACGGCTGACGCGGCTGGACGTGAGCAGTTCCGATACCGATACCCAGCGCTATGTGGAAAAACTGCTGCAGGGTTTCAGGTTATCAGGTGTCGATAAGGACGATGCCACGCGGGCCCGGATCAAGGCCTTGACCGAGGAGATCACCGCGGTGGGGCAAGAGTTCAGCAACAACATCCGCGAGTCGGTGAATTATCTTGTACTGGATTCGGTGGAGCAACTGGCCGGCTTGCCGCAGGACTATATCGATGCCCATCCGCCCGGCGAAGACGGCAAAATCCGCATTTCCACCCAGTACCCCGACCTGTTTCCATTTATGAGTTACGCCGATAACGACGAACTGCGCCGGCAATTGACGGTGTTGCGCAACACGCTTGCCTGGCCCGAAAACGAAGCCGTGCTGCTCAAGCTGATCGGGTTGCGGCATGAACTGGCCAACCTGATCGGGTTTGATCATTACGCCGGCCTGATTACCGCCGACAAGATGGTGGGTTCACCGCAGCGGGTAGAGAGCTTTTTACAGGAGCTGGCCGGTTACACAGAAGAGGCGCAGCAACGCGAGTACGCCATGCTGCTGGAACGCCTGCAACGCGATCAGCCCGATGCCGAGCGCGTGGAAGTCTGGCAGGCTTCCTACCTCAGCGAGAAAATCAGCTCCGAGCAGTTCAACGTGGATTCCAAGGAGGTGCGCGAGTATTTCAGCTATAACAATACCCGCGATGGCATCCTCACGCTGGTCCAGGATCTGTTTAACGTGCAGATCAAACCCTGGGATACCACCACCTGGCACGCCGATGTTGAAGCCTACGAGTTGTGGGATGGCGAGGTGCTGATCGGGCAGTTCTATCTGGATATGCATCCGCGCGACAACAAGTACCAGCATGCCGCAGCCTTTCCGCTGCGTACCGGCATCACCGGCGTGCAGACACCGGTGGCCACGCTGGTGTGTAATTTTCCCGCTGGTGACGGGCTGATGCCGCACAGCCAGGTGGAGACCTACCTGCACGAGTTTGGCCACCTGATTCATAACCTGTTCGCGGGCGGGCACCACTGGGTGGATATTTCCGGCATCAACACCGAGTGGGACTTCGTCGAAGCGCCGTCGCAAATGCTGCAGGAATGGGTGTGGGATTACCCGACGGTATCCCGCTTCGCGCGCAATGCCGACGGCGAGGTTTTGCCCGAGGACCTGCTGCAGCGCATGCAGGCCGCCAGGGATTTCGGACTGGGCCTGGCAACCCGCCGCCAGTTGTCACTGGCCGCCCTGTCACTGGGCTTGTACAACCAGGACCCGCAAGGGCTGGACCTGAAGGCATTTACCGATGCCATGAGCCGCCAGTACACCCCGTTTGAGCCTTTGCCGGAAGGACATTTCTATACCGCCTTTGGACACCTCGACGGCTACTCGGCAATTTACTACACCTACCAGTGGTCACTGGCCATCGCCTCGGACCTGTTCACCCGTTTCGAACAGGAAGGGCTGCGCAATGTGGAGACCGCCGGAGCCTACCGCGAGCATATCCTGGAACCGGGTGGGGCCAAGCCTGCCGCCGAGCTGGTACGCGAGTTCCTCGGCCGTGAAATCAGCTTCAAGCCGTATGCCGACCGCCTCAGCCAGGCGGGTAAAACCGCCGCGGATTAAGCCCTGCGCCGGCTGTTGTGCCGGTAGGTCTGTGACTTTGACGGATATTGTGTTTGCCGGGCATTACTGGCATGCTCGGTCGACCGTGTCCGGCGATATGGGGGTATGGTTTCACCATGAACAGTCAAGTACAGGTGCGTGTCAGTCGTTCGATCTTGGTGCTGTTTTTCCTGACCTGCAGCGCGCCGCTGGCGGCCGTTGACCGGGTGCTTGCCGGCGAGTTTGACGGTTCGGAAGCCACCACCGCCAACCTGCCGGGTAACTGCAGCAGGCCGGCACAGCTCGGCTACCGGGTGGTCAGCCCGGTACAGGTATCCAGCAGCGGCAGTTACAGCGTGACCGATGCATTCAATTTTCATGGCGTGGATGTCACCGCGCTGATCTACCAGGGGCCGTTCAACCCGGCCAGCCCGCAAACCAACCTGGTAACGCCGGCTGGCATTGACCTGAGCGCGGATGTAAACCTGCAATCCGGAGTGGACTACACCCTGGTGGTGCAGCAGTGGTGCGAAGTTCGCGAAGGGGCCTGGGCCGTGACTTTTTCCGGACCGGGCAGTGTCACTTCGGCCAACGTGGCCAACGTACCGGCGTTCACCATGGGCAGCCTGACAGGCAACGAACCGCTGCTCAATGGCGACTGTGGCAATGCGCCTTACAAGCAGACCGGGCCGCTGCGGGTAGCGCGCAGCGGAGTGTATTACTACACCGATATTTCCATCACCCATGCACTGGATATGTGCGTGCAGATCTATACGGCCCCGGTGAATACCGCCAATCCGGCGGCCAATCGTGTAGCCTCACTGGACGATTTTGGCCAGGCGAGTTTGCAGGCCAATACCGATTACTGGTTTGTCATCCAGCCGTTTGACCAGGTAGCCGGTGGTGATTATTTTTTCGTGTTTGCGCCACCGGCCGAGTTCCGCATGAATGCCGGCATGGCGGGCAGCTGGTTCAATCCGGCCACAGCCGGTCAGGGCTTTTTTCTTGACGTGTTTGAAAAGATCAACCAGGTATTCCTGGCCTGGTTCAGCTATGACCTGTCGCGGCCGGCCGGAAATGTCCCGGCTGAAATCGGTGATCCGGGCCACCGCTGGCTGACGGCTTTCGGCCCGTTCAGCGGGGCTGCAGCTGATCTGTCCATCGAGTGGACTACCGGCGGGGTGTTCGATGCGGCCAGCCCGGTACCCACCCAGTCGGTGGATGGGACCATTAACATTGATTTTGATGATTGCACCAGCGGCCGGGTGACCTATGACCTGGGCACAGCCAATGCCAGCGGGGTGGTGCCGATCCAGCGCATCGCCAATGACAACGTGGGCCTGTGCGAAGCGCTGATCGACGGGCCAGGCCAGCCCGGACCCTTGTAAAGCCGCCACGGGGCAGCCGCAGTACTCTCCGGTAAAATAAGTTGAAATGCATTGGCGGGCATGCCGGTCAGATACGGTAAGCCCCTGCACGGCCATTTCCCGGGATAATGACCATGTCCATCCCGGGATATCAGCGGGGATATCGCCCGAATGGTCACCCTGAGCAGCAGCCGAAGAGAAGCCGAAATGTCACCCAAACGCAGATATCCAGCCATTGCTTCCTGTGAAATCACCGCGGAGAGCCATTACCGCAACCGCCGCCGTTTTCTGCGCGATTCCGGAATGGCCCTGACGGGTGCAGCCCTGTCCGCGGCCGCATTATCCAGTGGATTCAGTATCGCTTCGGCCGAGGCCGCGGTCAGCCCACTGACAACCGTAGCCGGCCCGTACAGCAGCGATGAACCGCCCAATTCCTGGGAGGACATCACCACCTACAACAATTTCTACGAGTTCGGCACCGGCAAGGACGACCCGCACCGTAATGCACAGGATTTTCGGACCCAGCCGTGGCAGGTGACGGTTTCCGGTGAATGCGACCGGCCGGGTGATTACTCCTATGAAGACATCATCAAGCCGCATGCGCTGGAAGATCGCGTGTACCGGCATCGCTGCGTGGAAGCCTGGTCCATGGTGGTGCCATGGGTTGGCTTTCCCCTGGCGGACCTGCTGAAACGGTTTGAACCCAACTCGGATGCGAAATACGTGCGCTTCAAAACCTTGCTTGATCCACAGCAGATGCCGGGCCAGCGCCGGGCAGTGCTGCGCTGGCCATACGTCGAGGGCCTGACCATTGCCGAGGCCATGCACCCGCTGACGCTGATGGTGGTGGGAATTTACGGCAAAACCCTGCCCAACCAGAACGGCGCACCCCTGCGCCTGGTGGTGCCGTGGAAATATGGTTTCAAGGGCATCAAGTCCATCGTGGAGATCGAGTTCACCCGCCGCCGGCCAAAAACCAGTTGGGAACTGGCGGCGCCCAGCGAATATGGTTTTTACGCCAACGTCAACCCGCAGGTGGACCACCCGCGCTGGAGCCAGGCGCGCGAGCGGCGCATTGGCAGCGGCCTGTTCGCCGCCAAGCAGGAAACGCTGATGTTTAATGGTTATGCTGACGAGGTTGCCTCGCTGTACAGTGGCCTGGATCTGCGACGGAATTTCTGAACGGGCGGCGGCCTGAACCGGCCCCTTGCACCAGCGGAGCGGGCCATTAGGCGCGGTTGATATGGGTCCATCATCACCAGGCAGAGAAATCAATCCAGCATGAACATGACGCCACAGCGCGTGCGCTTATTGAAAATCCCGGTCTTCGCCCTGTGCCTGCTGCCGCTGGCCAAATTGCTGCTGGAGACATTTGAACTGGGTGGTTTCAGCCTGGGCGCCAACCCCATTGAAGAACTGCTACACCGGTGCGGCTTGTGGGGGCTGAACTTCCTGTTGATCACGCTGGCGGTAACCCCGGCCCGCCGCCTGCTGTCCTGGAACTGGTTGCTGCGTTTCCGCCGGCTGCTTGGTCTGTTTGCGTTTTTCTATATTTGCCTGCATTTCACCGTGTATGCCGGCCTGGATCAGCGATTTGACCTGGCGGCGGTTGGTGAAGACATCGTCGAGCGGCCTTATATCACGCTGGGCATGACCGGTCTGCTGCTGTTGCTGCCGCTGGCGCTGACATCCACAGCCGGCATGATGCGCCGCCTGGGCCGGCGTTGGGGACAGCTGCACAAGCTGGTGTATGTGGTGGCGGTTCTCGGCTGCTGGCATTTTTACTGGCAGGTCAAGCAGGATGTGGTACAGCCGTTGATCTATGCCGCACTGCTGGCCGCGCTGCTGGGCATCCGTATGGCCTATTTCTGGCAGAAAAAACGCCGCAGCCGGCGCGCGGCCAGCCCCGCCGGGAGGCGCAGTGTCAAGCACAGTGACGACAGCGGACTTGCCGGTTCCGCCAGCCAGGAGACCTCGTGACGATACTCAGAACACCGGATAAGTGCTTCACCGGCTTGCAGGGCTTCCCCTATGCCCCGCATTACCAGACCATCGAAGACCCTGATCTGGGCAGCCTGCGCATGCATTACGTGGATGCGGGCCCGTCCGATGCAGAGGTGGTGCTGTGCCTGCACGGCGAGCCCAGCTGGAGTTACCTCTACCGGAAAATGATACCGGTGTTTAGCGCTGCCGGCTTGCGTGTGCTGGCACCGGACCTGGTGGGCTTCGGCCGCTCCGACAAGCCGTCACGGCGTGAAGATTACACCTACGCCCGCCATGTCCGTTGGGTCAGTGACTGGCTGGCGGCGGTGACCTCCCGGCCGGTGACGCTGGTGGCGCAGGACTGGGGTGGCCTGATCGGACTGCGCTTGCTGGCGGAACAACCCGAGCGGTTTGCCCGGTTCTCGATTTCCAATACCGGCTTGCCCACCGGCGACCAGTCGTTTGGCGAGGCTTTTGAGCGCTGGCGCGCGTTCAGCCAGTCTGACCCGCAGTTTGATACTGGCCACATCGTGAATAATTTTGGCCGCGGCCGGCTGAGCGACGCGGAGATCGCGGCTTACCGCGCCCCCTTTCCGGACGATGATTACAAGGCCGGCGCACGGCAGTTTCCCATGCTGGTGCCAAGCTCACCGGATGACGTGGCCGCGCCCGCCAACCGCGCGGCCTGGCAGCGGCTGGCGCAATGGACCAAACCGGCGCTGCTGTGTTTCTCCGATGGCGACCCGATTACCCGCGGCGCTGATGCGCCATTCCTGAAGCATGTGCCCGGTACCTCCGGACAACCGCACCGGATCCTGCACGGCGGTCATTTTATCCAGGAAGATGATGGCGAGACCTGGGCGCGCGCCGTGGTGGACTGGATGGGCTGACCGGCCGTTGCGGTCGGGTCTCAGGAGGCAGCCCCGCGGATCGCCCGCATGACAGCTGGCGCGGTGCCTCAGCCGTCGCGGTAACGGTAGGCGAACCGCCGCTTGGCGGGGTAGGGGAAAACGTCCTGCTGGCCGCCGCGCAGAATGGTGTCACGCGCTTTGCGCCAGAACTCAGGCGTCACCAGTTCACGATGGTTACGGAAAAACAGCTGGCGGTCATCCTCCCGGGGAAAAAAGAACGAACCGAATGTTTCCGGGAACACATCGTTTTCCTCGATTGAATACCAGGGCTCTGTTGACATCTCATCCATAAAGTCACTGGCTGGCGGCAGACGGCGGAAATTACATTCCGTCATATAGCAGATTTCATCGTAATCATAAAACACCACGCGGCCGTGGCGGGTGACGCCGAAGTTCTTGTGCATCATGTCGCCCGGAAAGATGTTGGCGCCGGCCAGGTCGCGGATGGCCTGACCGTAATCCTTGATGGCCTGGCGCTGCTGCTTGGGGCTGGATTGCGCCAAATAATCATTCAGTGGGGTCATGCGCCGTTCGATGTACACGTGTTTGATTACCAGCCGCTCGCCATCGATCTCCATGCTGGAAGGTGCCAGCGCGTAGAGTTCCGCCATCAGTTCTTCGCTGATGCGGCTGAGTGGAATGGCCACATTCGAATATTCCAGCGTATCCGCCATGCGCCCCACGCGGTCGTGAAATTTCACCAGCAGGTATTTTTCGCGCACCTGGCCGCGGGTCATTTTTTTTGGTGGATCGAACTGATCGCGAATCAACTTGAATACAAAGGGGAAGGAGGGCAGCGTAAATACCAGCATCACGGTTCCCTTGATGCCGGGTGCGATGACGAAATTATCACGCGAATGCGTCAGGTGATGATGCAGTTCGCGGTAGAACAGGTTTTTCGCATGCTTCTGCAGGCCCAGCATGGCATACAGGTCTACCCGTGGTTTGGTCGGCATGATGGAAATCAGGAATGAGACATAGGCTGCCGGTATTTCCATATCCGTCATGAAATAGGCGCGGGCGAAACTGAACAGCACGGCCACGTCCATTGCTTTCATCAGCAGGGTATCCACGAAAATTTCGCCGGATTCGGTCTGCAACAACGGCAGGATCATGGGCAATACTTCGTGGCCGTTGATCTGGCGGCCGACAATGTAGGCAGCCTTGTTGCGGAAAAACAGTGAGCCCAGTACCTGTATCTGGTGATTGGGCTGGGCCTTCCAGCCGCTGCCGCGCTGCGCCGCCAGCGCCCGCTCCAGGTAACGGATATCACGCCGCAGGTTCTCAAACCGGTTCTTCAGGCCGAAGTCGGTTAACAGGCGCAGCAGACTGCAGCGCAATCCGTCCGACTGCGGGTAATAGGAGCGGTAGGTGGTGCCGGTGCCCTCCAGGTGCTCGGTATTGATGGTCGGGCGCCAGAAGATGTAGTCATTACGGTAGTAACGCCGGTGCAGCACGCGGCAGGCCACCGAGTTGTAAAACGTCTCGGCGCACTCCGGCTGCTGGTGCTCCAGCAGCAGCGTGATGTATTGCATCTTGATGATCGGCCACAGGCTTTCATTGGTTTGCGCGGCGGGGTATTCGCGGATCAGCAGCGCCACCGTTTCGCTGACGCGCTGATCGTAGCCGCGGATGCGCATGCCTTGCTCTTCGCGCGCGCTTTTCCAGTCGCTGTGCTCGAAATGGTGGCGGGCATTGGCGCTGTAGCTGCGGAACAGGGCGTAATGGCGGTCGAAACCATTCAGTATGGTTTGCGCAACGCCTTCAATAATTGCCATGGTTACGTTTCAGTTCATTCACCACCTGACGGTAGCACAAGCAGCCCGATGCCGGCGGCCTCGACAGATGTGCGCAAAGCGGCCAGTTCATTGCTGATGAAGCTGTTTACCTGCTGCAACGCCAGGTCCAGGTGGGTTTGCGCCAGTTCAATGTAAACATGTGCCGCCGGGCTGGCGGCGTCCAGGCTGCTGCCCACGTAGTATTGTGCCAGGCCGATCCGGTTCAGCACCTTGTCGTCGTCGTAAACATTACCCTTGGTGTTGGGGGGTACGCGGAACACGGCCTCGAGCTCATCCAGCGCGGTGATCACTTCCTGCGCCTGCTCGCGCAGTTCCTGCTGGACTGCAGCATCGCTGTCCGGGCGCTTGTTGCTCAAACTGATGATGGTGTTGACATCATCGCGCGCCTGTACCACGCGTTCCAGCGCGGTAATGGCTGCTGCCTGCATGTCCTGCAGTTGCAACAGGTCGCGGTAATTGGCTTCGCGGTCGGCCTGGCTAATGTTGGAGCGCGGGTCCGGCAATACCGTCACCGTGGCTTGCTGCCGTGCGGCTTCATCTTCTTCGCCCAGGCTGAGGGCTACCACGTACTGGCCAGGCGGCACCTCCGGCCCGGGTGGCAAATCCGCCTCGGGATCGGGCGGCTGCGGCCCGGGTGCCGGACGCACCCCGTCATGGCTCAGGTCCCAA
>JBFIHZ010000094.1:0-12295 GCA_041601535.1 Lysobacterales bacterium
AGGTCAGTGCATGGCCGGCTCCGCCATTAAGCGGTTCATCATGACGTTTGCTCCAGGCCTTTCCCGCCTCATATGAGCGAGCATTTATCTCACTTGCTTCACGCCACATGCCCAGTGGAAAGAAGATATGTGAGGGCATATGCAGGGGGTGGGTGGCCGCAGGCGCAATTTCGGCGTACTTCAGTGCCGGGCGAAGACCCAGTGGAGCATGTATCGGATCATCATAGGCGTGTATGAGATAGTGCACGGCGCCAGGATGTTGCGGGTTTTTCGCCATAATGCTTTCAGAAACAGCAGCCGACTTCATATATATGGAGAAGTCGCGCTCCACGCCGCTACTGCCCAGCAGTGCCAGGGCATAAAAAGCAGCGGCGTTTTCGTCGTCCGGGTAGTCATTTGATAGATTGCGCATGGCTTCAGCATAGGCCTGCGCCCGCTTGGTGCTGTCGCCTTCACCAAACAGGATTTCGAGTGAAGCGAGATAGTCGCGTTCCCGCTGGGTGCCGGCTTTGGCTAGCCGTTCGGCTGGTTGCGGTGCCAGACGCTGCAGCGCGGCGCGGGCGCTGTCAAGGTCCACCTCGTTCCACAGCATGCGGTAATAGGTCATTGCCTCACCCCAATAGGCCATGCCGAATCCGGGGTCTGTTTCTCTGGCGGCGACAAAAGCTTCACGCGCATCTTCGTACTCAAAACTGTGCAACAGCAACAGACCCCGCATAAACGCGTCTTGTGCCGCTTCTGCGCCTGAATTGGGAAACGTGGTGTAGCCAAGCTGCTGTTCATCCTGAGCAATGGCATGCCCGGTGGCCGACAACAGCAAAACAAACATGGCGGTTTTTAGCGCATAAAACATGGATTGTTCTACCTCTGGTTTTGCATTGAATTCGATGTGACCTGAGATGATTTTCAGTGGCTGTATCACTTGAAATTAAATTAGCACGTATCAAATATAATGTATACTTAACAACTGTGAACAATTGTGAAGACTTTGTGAGGGAATGGTAAACAACGGGTAATAAAACCAATTACCAGCCTATACGGACCTGTTTAAGCGCTCAGGTCTGCCGTTGCTTTGCAGGCATGGTTAGTAAATTACGAGATCTTTACCGGTTGGCCGGGTTTCGATTTGAGGGACCTGGAGCAGCTGATGCTGGCGGCCTACAGACATCGGTCAGCACCGCGAGCTGGGCTCGCATTGATATTACCTTTTCTGTTTCATAACGCACATTGAGTAAGCGACATGCCAAAAGAAATAACTGCCCTTGATGATCGGCTGTACCGGTATCTGTTGAACAACAGCCTGAACGAGCACCCTGCATTATTGCGATTGCGCAAGGACACTGAAAAGCTGCCCATGTCAGTGTTACAGATCGCGCCTGAACAAGGCCAGTTCATGGCATTGTTGGTTCGCCTGATGGCAGCCAGAAATATTCTGGAAGTCGGAACGTTCACCGGTTACAGCGCACTGAGCATGGCGTTGGCGATGGCTGATAACGGTCATATTGATACGTGTGACATCAACCGTGAATGGACCGAGATAGCGCAAACTCACTGGCGTGATGCTGGCGTCAGTGAACGCATTACCCTGCATTTGCGTCCGGCCATGCAAACCATGGAGCAGATGCTTGACGATGGGCGCGATGAATCTTTTGACCTGGTCTTTATTGATGCCGATAAAGCCAGCTACGCAGCATACTACGAGGCGAGCCTGCGTTTGCTGCGTACTGGTGGCCTGGTTCTGCTGGACAATGTGCTGTGGAAAGGAAAGGTGGCAGACGAACAGGTCAATGACCCTGACACGAAGGCGTTGCGCGAAGTGAATACACTGATCCATAACGATGAGCGGGTAGATATCAGCATGGTGCCCATAGGCGACGGTATGACACTGGCGCGCAAACGCTGACGGAGGCGCTGTCGGGCGTTGCGTTATTCGCGCCGCCCCAGCGTGTCCGGAACTGATGGTTTCGGACAGAAAAAAACACTGGCATTCTTTACGTATAATGTATACATTATGCTCATGATGAGATGAGCAGCCCGCTGTTGTGGATGGATGGTTGTTGCAAGGTGTGACCAAATGAGGTGCATCGGCAAGGCCAGAAGCAGCAGTCAGTTGCGGGCAGCTTCAGAAGGTTTTTTTGAAATAGCGCGCATTCGAACAAGGCCGGGTGCAGCGTTACGTTTAGGAGTCTAAGTAAATATGCGAGAAGAACAGGTTTCATTTTTCAGTGAAGGCGTGAAGATTGCTGGCATTCTCAGGTTGCCGGACAAGACCAGCCAGGCGTGTCCGGCCATCGTGCAGGGTCCGGGCTGGCTCGGCCTCAAAGATGCCAAATTGTATCTGCGTTACCACACCGCCCTGACGGACGCGGGTTTCGCCGTTTTGATATTTGACTATCGGGGTTTCGGTGATTCTGAGGGTGCCAACGATATCCTTTTACCCAGTATGCAACTGGAGGATCTGATTAATGCCGTGACCTATCTAACCACCCGCGACGATATTGACGCGGACAAAATTGGAGCTTTCGGTTCGGGCGGAACCGGCGGTGGAAACTCCATCATGTTGGCAGCGCATGACCCCAGGGTCAGTTGTGCCGTATCGCAGGTGCCGGTTGCTGACGGTGAAGACTGGCTTCATCGCATGCGTTCCGAGTACGAGTGGCTGGATTTCAAAGCCTCGCTTGAGGCCGACCGCAAGCAACGGGTATTGACCGGTCAGGGTAAAAAGGTTCACCCGCGGGAAGGCATTATGGTGCCAACGCCAGAGCGCAGGAAAACCAATATCAAAAAGGATGTTGATGGCCGCATCCCCGAAGAGGTGTTGTTGCGCAGCGCTGAAGCCATTATGCAGTACAAACCCATTGATGTTGTCCATCGCGTGCCAGCATTGCTGGTGATCGGCGTAGAAGGCGATGCCACCACGCCGACTGATCACGCGGTGGCGTTGTACGACAAGGCGCCGGAACCCAAAAAACTGATTATGCAGCGCCATACCACGCATTACGCGGCCTACGAAACTTACGGCGAATTTGTCACCCCCGCCATCGTAGAGTGGTTTCAAACCCATATGACTCGCGGCAATCTTGAAATTTCCTCAGCCGGTTAACTGGAGAAAAACATGTCTGAAAAAACCAAAAAAATGAAATTCGGCTTGTTGCTGCCGCACTTTGGCGCGTATGCCTCCCGCACCCGCCTGATTGAAGGTGCCCGGTTGGCCGAATCGCTCGGCTTCGATTCGTTGTGGGTGCGTGATCACCTGGTGTTTGAGCCGCATGCTGAAATGGAAGCCGCCAACACCACGTTTTACGAAGCTTTGACCACGCTCTCAGTGCTCGGTGCGGTAACCGACAGCATCACGCTGGGTACCGGTTCACTGATTCCATTCCGGCATCCTCTGCACACCGCACTGTGCCTGGGTACCATGTCCAAATTGCTCGGTAACCGATTCATCATCGGGTACGGGGCTGGCACATTTGATCATGAATTTGAAGCCATCGGCATGGGCGGTATCTGGCGGCCGGAACTGGTTGAGTCCAATGCCAATATCTTCAAAAAAGTGTTTGCCGAGAATAATGTTTCGTACAAAGACGATCACTATGAATTTAAAAACGTTAACCTCGATCCCAAGCCGGATGGGGATATCCCGTTCTGGTACTGCGGCGCGACACCCGCATCAGCCCGGCTGGCTGTGAAATACTGTGACGGTTGGATGCCGGGCCGCACGACCCTGAAAACAATTGAAAAGCGTATTGAAACCATGACCGAACTGGCTGCTGAGGCTGGTCGTTCAGTGCCAACGGTGGGGGTGATCCCACCAACGTCCATCGGCAAGACACATGAAGCGGCCTGGCGGAATCTGAGCATAGATGGTTTGCTGCGTTGGGCTAATGAACGGGGTAAATGGTGGGTCAAACCCGAATCGGGTGTGTTTGAAACGGCCGAAGACATCCAGGGTTCATTGATCGCCGGGTCCCCCCAGGAAGTGGTTGAAGAAGTCGAGAAGTTTGCCGAATCAGGGGTGGAGCATCTGGTGTTTGATACACGGCTCAGCTTTGACCGTTGGTTCGAACAAATCGAACTTCTGGGTGACTCAGTGCTGCCTGCATTACGCAAGTAGATAGATACCATTTACCGCACTCTGAAACGAACAGGGGGTGTATGAATATGCGTGGCCTGAAAGTGTCTTTCCTGTCAGCGGCATCTGGCGTTGCAGCGATGATGTGTACCGCCCTGAGCGCGGGCGAGGTAGATCTGCAACGCATCAATCCGCCCACCTTGAATAGCCACCCAAAATATTCCCAGGTCACCACGGTTTCAGGCGATATGAAACTGGGGTTTGTGGCCGGTCAGGTTGACCGGCCACTGGACTACTCGCCGCGCAGTAACTCGTGTGGGCACAGCGACTGGAAAGGTCAATACATTGGCATGATGGACAATGTGACCAAGGCGCTGCAAGCCGGCGGTGCCAGTTGGGACGACGTTGTATTCATCCGGAAATTTACCACGGACATGGAAAAGTTTCTGGCGCTCGATGATGTGCCTGACTACTGGGATCCGGGCAAGGCGCCGTCCAGTACGTTGGTTGAAGTAGTCAAATTATCCGAACCATGCCAACTGATGGAAGTTGATGTAATGGCGGTTGTGCCTGCTCAGCCTTAATCACCGGCTGGCCATTTAACGCTGGCCGCTGTGCAGCAGGTGCGGCTTGGCGTAAGTATGTGCCCAACTATTCCGGTGATGCCCCAAGCGCACCAACATTCAACTCAATTTTGCTGCTTGCTCGGCATACCGGTCGACATGGGTTGATGACCACTAATTCATTCGTGTGTCAGATAGCACAAACACTGTTGCTGCCAGTCATCACCCTAGCTTCACGGGACAATCTGTGTGCCTTGCCAGCCCGTGTTGTTCCATATGAAGCGAGCCCGTTGTTGCAATTTGCCGCGAATGCGTAGCCAGTCCATTTGGTGCACCGTACAACGCACCAGAATGAAATGTTCATAGCTATCCGGCGTGGTTTGCGTTGCTGCTTGCGGCTGCCATATGGCGCCAGGTGTCTGGTGGCCGCCGTAGTTGAGGCGGGAGTGCGCGGGCACGTTTGCCCACAACCCGAGGGTTTCTTCGTCACACTGATGCAGCCGGGCGGTTGAGGCCAGCCGGACCTGGATGCCGGTATTGCAGTTGTAGAACAGCCAGCTCGCGTTAGCGGACTGCCGCAGCTGGTCGACCTTGGCCGAGCGCCCATCGGTATGGAAGTCGAGTTCGCGGCCGGCCTGACTGACTCGCCGTAACACGACCGTTCTCTGGTCTACGCCATAGGGGCAGGATGTGGCGAGAACCGGCGTGCGGAAGGGGTGGTCGGTCTGGCTTACGCAGGCCGAAAGATCGGCCCACGTTTTTTCAAATATACGCGAAAGATGCAGGGGCTCAATCAGTGGATCGGTCCTTGCCATGCGAATGGTTCAGCATCCGGAGCATCCGGCAATGTAACCGGAATCCGACATCAGGTGGCCACCCGGGCGCGAGGGCGCACCGGCAATTGCGGGTAGCGGGGCAACATGCCCACCAGTACGCAGGCGATTAGCATGATGCCAGACATGGCCCACAATATTTCATCGTAACGGCCTACCATGTCGTGGGCTATACCCATAATCAGCGGTCCCGTGGCGCTTCCGACCTTGAAGGCAGAATAGTTATAACCGTAGATCTGCCCAAAACTGCGGGGTCCGAAATAGCGGCTGGTAAAAAACGCCATCACGTCAAATTCTGCACCAATGGCCATGCCTACCAATGCGGCGCAAATGGCGGCCAGGGTGCCGGTTGCACCAGTGGCGAACAACGCCAGCCCAACCACTGGCCCCAACAGGAAAAATATCACCACGTAAGGGGCGAATATGCGATCCATCAGGTAACCAGCCACCAGGCGGCCAATCAGCAGGGCGAGGCCTAGGTAGGCAAACGTGCCAGCTGCTTCGGCCCGGCTCATGCCCCGGTCCATCATCAATGGAATCAGGTGAATCAGAATGGTTGATGTGGTCAGACCGGCGATCGCGAAAGAACCCACCATCAGCCAGAAAGTTTTGGTCTTCAAGGCTTCTTTGGCAGTCAGGCCAATAACGGTTTTCTTTTCAATTTCGGCATCGTCATTGTCATCCGGCTTGTCCCCGTCGGGCAGCAAACCACGTTTCCTGGGGGAGTCGTGCAACACGCTGGCCGCCACGGGCAGAACAAACAGTACGATCAATATACCGATACCGACATAGGCGGCACGCCACCCGAATTGTCCCATGATCCAGGTAGCTACCATGGGCACCAGTGATGTGCCCAAACCAACACCGGCCAAACCAATGCCGAGCGCCAATCCGCGTCTTCTGTCGAACCAGGCAACGAGGATGCGTGAATAAGTCAGTGGGGCAGTGCCGGAACCCATAATCGGAATCAGTACGCACATCGCGTAAAAATGCCACAGTGATGCCGTCATGAAATACATTGATGCCATGGTGATGGCAAACAGCAGAGTGGAAGGGATCAGCACCCGCTTGGCGCCGATTTTGTCAACCAACATACCGGTGAGCGGGAATACGAAGATCGCGGTGTAGCTGATTATGCTGAGGCCGAGAGATATCTGTCCGCGTGACCAGCCAAACTCTACTTCAAGCGGGTTGATAAATGTGCCAAATGCCATCACAGCGACAACGCTGTACCCGAGGGCAAGTCCTACGATGGTCGCCGCTACGACATACCAGCCGTAAAATATTCCTTTTTTTCCGTCAGACAGGGGGTGCTGCGGTCCTGCGTCACTGGTGCTGTTCATTTGATTTATCCAAATCCTCTCTCAGCCCACCTTGAAGGTGGGCGTTGTCACAGATACTTGAATAAGCTGACGGTTGGTACTCAGATCAGATAATCAAGCGCGTTGATAAAACATTAATCAGCGGCTTCAAACTTCGACTGCATGTCCTTTAGCAAGTCATCCCGAGCATCTTCCAGGTGGCGCTTGAGCACTTTAGCCGCCCGTTTGGCATCTCGTTTTACCAGGGCGTCGCGGAACTCAACATGATCCTCATGCCCATGCCCATGCTCTTTAAACCTGTGGTAACGGCCGACGTTATCTCTTAGCAACAGAATTTGATTACGCATCATCGGGCGGTTGGCAAACTTGTAAAAGTGTGAATAAAACTCCCGCCTCGCTGCATATCCATTACCGTCGGGTTGCAGTTCTGCCTCGTCCATCTCGTCGAACAGAACAAGCAGCTTTTCCAGGTCTTCATCGCTGATGTTATTGGTGGCATGCCGGGCGCAACGTTCTTCCAGCATGATACGTATTTCGTAAATCTCCTTAATCGCATCGATATTCAGGTCGGAAACCCAGGTACCACGTCGGCCGTCCATTTTGACCAAAGCTTCCGCTTCCAGTCGGCGCAAGGCGTCGCGCAGTGGAATCCGGCTTACCCCCAGTTGCTCTGCCAGGTCAGCCTGGGAAAGCCTTTGTCCGGGTTTGAGGTCGCCCTGGTGAATGGCCTTTCTAAGGGCTTCGGTTACAGCTTCTTCTGCGCTACGCAATGGCTGCATGTGTATTCCGCTATTGGCCATGGGGTTCTCTGTCTGAGTTCTTTCTTTCGATTTCGGGGTGTCACTGGCTGTGATTGATGTTTTCATCTGATCCCTCGGTTAGTAATGATCCGCCCTTAATGGATTACCGGGCGGAGATGCTTGCTCCATATGCATTCTCTGAATTATGACTTTCAGAAAATACTAACATAGAATAATATACTGTATACAAATTATTTCGATTATATGTGCTTTTAGTGAGAGGCAGGGGCCGCGAATTTTGTTCCGGGCCAATCCCGTTTACTGACCGTAAGGGGTGTACCTGGTTTCAGCGGCAACCTCCACATACCCGGGGAAGGGTATTGTCAGATCACGGGTTCTGCGGTGTTTCCTGAAGATTGCGCTGGATTATCGAAAGCGGAGGAACGCCTCAGGCCACGCCCATGCACTACACCGTACATACATACTGTCACGTCATATCTCGGATCACGTACAGGATTAAAGGATACTCCTGCTGAAATCGCATATAGCGAATCAGTTACGGTCCTGGCGGCCGGCTCAACAGCATCTGGCCGGCCAGGAACGTATCAGAAACTGTACCACCAATGCACAGGCCGAACCAATTGATCACATTGGCCCAGTCTGAGAGCGTTTTATTGTTTCTGGCCTCTCCAGACAACCAGCGGCCACCGCACTGATTCAGGCGTAGTGGGGCTTGAACAGTGGCCACCGAAAGGGTTCAACTGGCATTGTTTGCAAATTGGACACACCAGCCATTCAGATGGGTAAAAATTAACCAATAGATATCTTGTATACAGTATATCTTGCTGTTATAGTGCCTCCATCGACGGATACCCAACACGAAATCGTGTGACCTCGAACAGGTCACCATAATTTAATGGTTACTGCCGGTTTACGGGGCCGCAATCCGGGCTGCCGCGAACTGCCGCAGGTTCTGCATGGAGAAGACTTTGTTTAACATATGCATTGATGTTGGAGGAACTTTCACGGACTGCCTCGTTATGGATGCCGCAGGCATGTTGCGCCAGTTCAAGTCTCCGACCACCTATCCGGACCCCTCGATTGGCTTCATGTCGGCACTGGAAAAAGCCGCAGAAGGTTTTGAGACGCCACTTACCTCACTGTTGCAGGATGTGGACCTGTTGATTCATGGCACCACGTTGGCGACCAATACGCTGATCAACCGGAACGGTGCGAAGACCGGCATGATTACCACTCGGGGCTTCAGGGATGTAGTAGAAATCCGGCGGGGCTATAAAAATATCCGCACCTCCATGTATAACGTTTTTGTGCCACCGTACGACCCATTGATTCCGCGGCATTTGCGTAAAGAAGTGACGGAAAGGGTGCTGTTTGACGGTTCTGAGCACACCCCGCTGAATGAGGACGACGTGCGGCAGGTCGCTGCCGAGCTCAAGGACAAAGGGGTTGAGTCCCTGGCAGTTTGCTTTTTGCATTCCTATGCGAACGATGAGCATGAAAAGCGTGCAGCGGCCATTGCCCGGGAAGTGATGGGAGACGATGTTTACATCACCACATCCGCTGACATACTGTCCGTCTGGCGGGAATGGGAGCGCTTCTCTACTACTTCGGTTTCCGCCTACACAGGTCCGGAAGTCAAGGGCTACATGGAGAACCTGGTCAGCCGGCTGGATCAACACCAGTTTGGCGGAACCCTGCTGATGATGTTGTCGGATGGCCTGGTCGAGACGGTGGAATATTGCAAACCCAGGGTTGTCAACCTGATTGGCTCCGGTCCAGCCGCGGCGCCCGCTGCAGCCGTTTATATGGGAAATGCTGCCGGACACAAAAACCTGTTGTCCTTCGATATGGGTGGCACCTCCATCGATATCGGTCTGATCCAGGACGGCCGAATTCCCACCACTACCGATGCCTGGGTGCAGGATGAGCGGGTCGCCATCAAGATGGTGGACGTTAAATCTGCCGGAGCAGGCGGGGGATCCATAGCCTGGATCGATTCGCTGGGTTTGTTGCGTGTTGGGCCGCAGTCGGCCGGCAGCACACCGGGGCCGGCCTGCTACGGCAAAGGTGGGGAAGACCCCACCGTGACCGACCTGGATATCACGCTGGGCTATATGGACCCGGATTTTTTCCTTGGTGGCGAGATCAAGCTCGATCCCGACCTGGCAAGGCAGGCAATCCAACACAAAATCGCAACGCCGCTTGGTATGGACGTGGATGAGGCGGCGCAGGCGGCCATGACCACGGTCGTTTCTTACATGGCCGACCAGATCACCGAAATTTCCACCACCGTTGGCTTTGACGTGCGGGATATGGCGATCGTGGCAGGCGGTGGCGCCGGTCCCATGCATGCCCCTTTCATAGCCGAACGGCTCGGTGTACCCAACGTGATCGTTCCCACCATTGCGGCGACTTATTCCGCCTTCGGCATGTTCGCCATGGATGTTGGGCGTAACTATGCCAGGTCATATATTGTGCGAGCCGCGCAACTCGATCTGGAGCGTGTCAACCAGCACTATGAAGACATGCGCAAGGAGGCTGCGGACGGTTTTGAGTCGCTTGGCGTGAAGCCTGAAGACGGCGTGTTCCATCGCACCGCTGAAATTCGCTACATCGGGCAGTATCACGAAGTTGAAGTGGATGTGCCGGAAGGTGTGTTGACGGCCGAAGACATCGAGAAAGCCATCAGCGACTTCCACGACCGGCACAAGGAACTCTATACATTCAATATGCATTGGAAAGGCGTTGAATTCCTGACCTTCCGTTTACGTGCCACGGCCCCGAAAAAACCCATCCAGATGCAAACCTCGGAGCTGGGTGGCAAAGACGCCAGTGCAGCTCTTAAGAGCAGGCGCCTGGCCTGGTTTGACGGCAAGCAGCTGGAAACGCCGGTTTACGATGGTGCGAAACTTATAGCGGGCAATCTTATCGAGGGCCCTGCCATCATCGAGGAAACTACCACCACCGTGGTCGTGCCTGTGTCCTATCGCTGCACCGTGGATAACCTTCGCGGTTACCAGCTGGAACTGAAAACCAAGCCCAAGGCCACTGCGCAAGCGGGAGCGAAACAATGAACAGAGAAGTAGATCCGATCACCTTATCCACCACCTGGCACGCATTTCAGAGTATTGCCAGAGAAATGCGGCATGTTATCGATCGCACCGCCCAGAGTTATCTGCTGGCCCAGTTGCACGATATGGCAGCGGGTATCTGGGATGCACAAGGCCGTACCATTGCGGTGCCCGAGGGGCCGACGTCGATGTTCCTGTCGCAGCATTTTTGCGTGGAATACATCCTGGAGCATTTTGGCGACGACCTTCATCCCGGAGATGTCTTCTGCACCAACGATCCCTATCACGGACAGTGCAACCATTTGCCTGACTGGGGCTTTATTCGCCCCATCTTCTATAAAGGTGAACTGGTATTTATGGCGCTGACCCGCGGACATATGATGGATACGGGTGGTTCCTTCCCGGGGGGGTACTTTCCCAACGGCTATGACATCCATGCCGAGGGTCTGATCATTCCGCCCATCAAGGTATTTTCCAAGGGCCGTGAACGCACCGATGTATTACAGCTGCTGTGGAACAATGTGCGGTTTCCGGAAGGCGTGCGAATTGATAATTTTTCGCTGATGGCGGCCCTGCAGGTGTGCGAAAACCGTATCACTTCCATGCTGGACAAGTATGGCAAGGAGACCGTGTTGGATTGCGTGGAAGAAATGCTGGACCGCATGGAAACCAGTGTCCGTTCACAGATATCCGACATGCCGGATGGTACCTATTACGGCGAGTCCGCCACCGATGATGACGGCACTACGCTGGATGAGCAGGTGTGGGTGCGCTTGGACGCCACGGTAAAAGGCGATGAACTCACTCTGGATTTTTCCAAATCGGATGATCAGCGCAAGGGGTTTGTCAATTGCGTGGAAGCTTCCACATACAGCCGGGCAGTTGCCGGTGCGTTTCTGTACTTCGATCCCGACCTGGCGCCGTTTCATAATGCCGGCAGTATGCGTCCGGTCAAAGTGATTTCACGGCCAGGCAGTGTCTGCAATGCACAGTATCCAGCCACCGTCGGAGGGTCGCCGGTTAACGTCGGTACGCAGATCCTTGAAGCTACGGTGATGGCCCTGTCCAAAGCACGGCCGGACAAGGCCATTGCCGGCTGGGGCAGGCGCCGGGGTCATTATCTGTCGGCAGTTGATCCACGTACCGGTGAACGGTATGTGCAAACCACCACCGACGCGGACGGCGGTGCCGGCGCGGTCTCCGGCTACGATGGTTTCGAGGGCGCCATGGGTATGTCCGGTTTGGGGGCCATCCAGCGCGGCAGCGTCGAAGAGATCGAAATTAAATTTCCCTGGCGAACCGTGAACTACCACTTTGTCCCGGATATGTCGGGCGCAGGAAAATGGCGCGGCGGTTCCGGCATGCTGTGGGAAGTGGAAAATCTTGGCACGGATGCGCCGGTTGCCACGGGTAGTTCGGACGGTGACCTGACCCAGCCGCCGGGAGTGCAGGGTGGAGAAAATGGCCCGCTTTCCCGTATGTATATCCGTAAAGGTGATGAGGTTACTCCGGCACGGACACACCGCATGATCAAGGTCAATCACGGAGAAATTCTGGGCAAAGTCAGTGGTGGCGGTGGCGGAGTTGGAAACCCAATGGAGCGCGACCCCAAGTCAGTGCTGAAAGACGTCATCAATGAATTCGTGACCCTGGAAGCCGCGCGAAAAACTTAT
>JBFIHZ010000095.1:0-12262 GCA_041601535.1 Lysobacterales bacterium
AAGCCGATGGTCTGGAAGCCATCGCGGCCGCGGAAACGGCCGGCAAGGCCTGGGCGGCCACTTCACCCAGGCATCGTGCCGAAGTATTGCGCCGCTGCTTTGACCTGATGACGGATAAACGTCAGGACATCGCCCGCCTGATTGTGCGGGAGAATGGCAAATGCCTGCGTGATGCCTTGTCTGAAGCCGACTACGCCGCTGAGTTTTTCCGCTGGTACTCCGAGGAAGCGGTGCGCAACATCGGCCAGGTTTCGCACTCGCCTGCCGGTACCCACCGCATCGTAGTGGTGCAGCAACCTGTGGGCGTTGCGGTGCTCGTTACTCCGTGGAATTTTCCGGCGGCCATGGCCACCCGGAAAATTGGCCCGGCGCTGGCGGCCGGTTGCAGCGTGATTCTCAAGCCCGCTTCCGAAACCCCGCTGACCGCCTTGCTGGTTGCCGACCTGATGCAACAGGCTGGCGTACCCGACGGGGTGGTCAATGTGCTTACGGCAAAACACTCAGGCCGCATGGTGGCCACCCTGCTGGCCGATCCGCGGGTACGCAAGCTGTCATTTACCGGCTCCACCCAGGTGGGCCGCATCCTGTTGGCTGAAGCGGCCAAAACCGTGGTCAACTGCTCGATGGAACTGGGCGGTAATGCACCGTTTATTGTTACCCACGATGCCGATATAGATGCTGCGGTAGCCGGCGCCATGGTGGCGAAAATGCGTAACGGCGGTGAAGCCTGCACCGCCGCCAACCGGTTTTTTGTGCATGCATCGGTGGCTGATGAATTTGGCCAGAAATTCGCCGCCGCAATGGCCGCCCTGAAAACCGGCCCAGGGCTTGAAGACGGCGTGGAACTCGGTCCGCTGGTCAGCGCCAAAGCACGCAAGGATGTGGCGGGTCTGGTGGATGATGCGGTCGCCCACGGGGCAAACGTGCTTACCGGCGGGTCCATACCAGAGCGGCCGGGCTATTTCTACGACGCCACGGTGCTGGATCAGGTACCGGCCAACGCCCGTATGTTAAGCGAAGAGATTTTCGGGCCGGTCGCACCCATTGTGCGATTCAGCGATGAAGCCGATGTCATTGCGCAGGCCAATGACACCGAGTACGGCCTGGTCGCCTACCTTTACACCCGTGACCTGAAACGCGGCCTGCAATTATCCGAGCAACTGGACGCCGGCATGATTGGCCTGAACCGGGGCGTGGTATCCGATCCGGCCGCCCCGTTTGGTGGTACCAAGCAGAGCGGCGTCGGCCGCGAAGGCTCCGATGATGGCATGCTGGCCTTCCTTGAGAAAAAGTATATTTCCACGGAGTGGTAACACGGCTGACAGGCCGGTACCCCGGCGATGCTATTTTTTGCCGGACCGGCCTTTGGCTTTGAGTGGCGCGGTGGAACCGCGCACCATCAGCTGGGGCTCCAGCTTCAAAGCCACTTTGCTGCGTCCGGGTTCGCGGATCTGGGCCAGCAACAGTCGGGCTGCTTCAACGCCGATCTGATTGTGGGGAATACGCAATGAGGTAAGTGGCGGCTGCAGGCGGTCGACAAAAGGCATGTCATTAAACCCGGTGATGGATATGTCCCGTGGACACTCCAGACCTTTTTCACGCAAGGCATCAAGGGAACCGAGTGCCAGCAAGTCATTGGCCACCACCACCGCGGTGAATGTTTCGCCGCTTTTGAGAAGCTTTAACATGCCGCGATAACCGGCTTCTTCGTGAAAGCCCTTGCAGTTGTGAATCAACTTCGGGGCGCTGGTAAAACGCCCGGATTTCATCATTTTCCTGAACGCCTGATAGCGGTCATTACCCGTAGATGTGTCAACCGGCCCGCCCAGGTAGGCGATGTGGCTGTGTCCCTGCTCCAGCAGGTGCTCTACTGCCAGTTCAATGCCAAGCGCATCGTCGGTGGTAACGGAATCCACATCACGGCCATCTACCGTACGATTGACCAGCACCAGCGGAATTCCGTCCTCAATGCAACTATCCACCACCGCATCCTTGCGATGCGCCGTGGCCAGGATCAGGCCGTCGATGCGGCGTGATTTCATCGACTTGAGCAGGACTTCCTCCTGCTGACGGTTGTTGTCGGAATCTGCCAGCATGGCGATATAGCTTTCCGCCGTCAGGGTGCGCTCTATCCCGCGCACAATCGGCGGAAACAATGGGTTGGTCAGGTCTGGTATCAATACCCCAATGGTGTAGGACTTGCCGGTGCGCAAACCGGAAGCCAGCGGACTGCGCGCGTAGCCCATTTCCTCGGCAATGCGGATGATCCGATTCCCCACCCGTTCGGAAACCATCGAGCGTGTTTCTTCATTCAGTACCCGCGATACTGTTGAAGCATGCACCCGCGCCCTGGCGGCTACATCCTTGATATTTACTTTCTTTTTTTGTTTCACTGGTTTCCCTTTATCGTTTTGACGTCCGGCGGTCACTTGACCTGACCGGTGTTGGGAAATGTCCGGGTAGCGTACTCCCGGGTCACATTCTTAACTGAACGTTTAACACTATTGTAGCGCCAAACCCGGACCCGGCGCACAGGCTGTTTTGAATCGGCCGGCAGCAAGCCCGGCAATGGCAGCAACGGCAGAACGACGGAAACAACACTGCCACGACAGAGGAAATGTTGAGCTATTTGCACTTATCGCTTGCGCCTTGGCTGTCAGTGCATATAATGTAATGCAAACGTTTGCATCATTTGGTGCACAAACCCCCGAAATGGACAGCAAGGTAAAAAAATGTCTGAATCTGAACACTCAAGCAAGCCAGCGGGCCACCACCACATTGGCTGGATTGGTACCGGCCGCATGGGCTATGAAATGGCGCGATGCCTGCTTCAATCCGGCTGCAAAGTCACCGTCTACAACCGCACCCGGTCCAAAGCTGAACCATTACAGGAGTTTGGCGCCAGCGTGGTGGATCACCCCAGCGAGCTGGCGGGCTGTGACATCGTGTTCACCATGGTCTCCGGCCCGGATGACCTGCTTGAAGTGCTCAGCGGCAAGCACGGTGTGCTGGCCGGCCAACAGACACCGCAACTGTTAATTGACTGTTCCAGCGTGTCTGAGCAGGCCTCTGCCACGGCCCGGGCAGCCATGGAAGAACGTGGCAGCAAGATGCTGTCCGCACCGGTCAGCGGCAATGGAAAAGTGATCAAGGCGGGCAAGCTGACTATCGTCGCGTCAGGCCCTGAAGCGTCATTCAAGCTGGCCGAGCCCTACCTGCAGGCCATCGGCCGGGGCGTTACCTATGTCGGTGAAGGTGAACTGGCCCGCATGGTCAAAATTTGCCACAACGTGATGCTGGGCGTGGTAACGCAGTGCATGGCGGAGATCACCGTACTGGCCGAAAAAGGCGGCGTACCGCGCCACGCCATGCTGGATTTCCTGAACAACAGCGTCATGGGCTCGATGTTTACGCGCTACAAGACACCCTCGTTTGTAAATCTCGACTGGAACCCCACGTTTACCCCGCCACTGCTGCGCAAGGACATGGATCTGGGTTTGAGTGCCGGCGAACGCCTGGGCGTACCCATGGAAGTGGCCCAGTGCACCCGCGATATCGTGCAGCGCACCATAGATGCCGGTCATACCGAGTGCGATTTCGGCATCATGCTGGAAGTGCAGGCTGAAGCCGCCGGCATGAAGCTGCAGCCAGAAAACGTCAAGGTGGACGACGGCTTGTAACGCAGCCGCACCAACTTATGGAAAAGCCCGCGTTCGCGGGCTTTTTTACACCTGTCGCGCTGCATTTGGCCGGAAGTACCGGCGAACCCCTGGTTGAATTGCCCCACATGCCAGGCAAGCTGTAAATTTACGCCCAAATCCTATGTAAAGCTTGCAGATACCTAAACCGGACAGCTGGCATGCGTGAGATAGTTGCCACTGTGTAATATCGTGCCTGGGGCACGGGATTACACAGCTACGCATGGAAGGAGGGCAGCCAGGGGATGTCAGGGTTCTATCGCAATAACGTAGATCGTCGCACCTTTTTGAAAAATTCGACTGCGGTCACCGCCCTATCCGCACTGGGTTCGTGGGTCGGGATCGTTGAGGGTCTGGCCGGTAGCACGGCGGGCAAGCGTACGGTCAGTGAAATCGAAAATATCTGGATACCGATGCCGGATGGAACCCTGCTCGCGGCCCGCGCCTGGATACCGGTTGATGCAGAAACAAGCCCGGTTCCGGCCATTGTCGAATACACCCCCTACCGTAAACGCGATGGGACACGCATTCAGGATGAGGCGACCCACCCTTACCTGGCGTCACATGGCTATGCATGCTTCCGCGTCGACGTGCGCGGCAATGGTGATTCCGAAGGCATTCCAGGCGATGAGTACGCCCGGCAGGAACAGGAGGATGGTGTCGCCTTGATCGATTGGCTGGCCCGGCAGCCCTGGTGTACCGGCAAGGTCGGCGCATTCGGCATTTCCTGGGGGGGCATCAGCGCATTGCAACTTGCTGCCCGCAAACCGCCCGCGCTGAAAGCGATTATCACCCACTGCTCGACGGACGACCGCTACACCGATGACGCACACTATATCGGCGGCTGCATGGTGCAGGACATGTTTGCCTGGGGGTCGATATGGGCCACCCAGGTTCTCGCCCCTCCGGATCCGGCAATCGTCGGCGAGCGCTGGCTGGACATGTGGAAAGCTCGCTTGGAACGCATGGAGTTTTTCCTCGGCGACTGGCTAGAGAACCCCCATCGAAAGGACTTCTGGAAGCACGGGTCGATCAGCCAGGATTACAGTGCCATCGAATGCGCGGTCTTCACCGTCGGCGGCTGGGTCGATGCCTATTCCAGCACCATTCCACGGATGCTTGCCAGGCTCGACTGTCCGCGTAAGGGTCTGATCGGGCCCTGGTCACACGCCTACCCCCACGTGGCCTCTCCGGGCCCGGCCATCGACTGGCTTTCCGAAGCGCTTCGCTGGTGGGATTACTGGCTGAAGGACAAAGCGACCGGCATCATGGAGGAGCCGATGTACCGGGTCTGGATGCAGCATGATGTAGCGCGCCTGGGACAAGCAGAAGTTCCCGGGCGGTGGGTGGCCGAAGATGCATGGCCGTCCGGGCGGACCCGGGTCAGTACACACTACCTGAACACTGCAGGCCTGTCGGCTACACCGGATGCACAAACGGAAATCCTGCGTACGGCTTCACCGCAAACGGTGGGCAGAAGCGCGCCAAACTGGTTGCCGTTCGACCTGACCACCGAGCTACCGGACGACCAGCGGATTGATGACGGCCGCTCGCTAACTTTCGATAGCGCAGCACTTGACCAGGACCTGGAGATCCTGGGCGCCCCGGTCGTCCAGCTGGATTTTTCTGTAGACAGGCCCGTGGCATTTGTAGCCATTCGTTTGAATGAGGTCGAAGCCACCGGCCGATCCAAGCGAGTTACCTACCATGTCCGCAACCTGACCCACCGGAACAGCCATGAAAACCCTGAGGAACTGACTCCTGGCGAACGCTACCAGGTCAGAATTCCACTGCACGATTGTGCTCACCGCTTCCAGGCGGGCAACCGGATTCGCGTTTCCATATCAACCACGTACTGGCCATTGATCTGGCCGTCACCTGAACCCGTTGAGCTGGTATTGCACACGGGCACATCACTTGTCGAACTGCCGGTGCGCACGCCGCGCCATGAAGATGCTGCTCTGCCCGCCTTCGGTCCGCCTTTCGTTCCACAGATGTCAGCAACCACCATGGTCGAACACCCAGCCGGCCTGGTAGGGCCGGCTGCAGGCAAAAAGCTGGTGTGGAATATCGCCAGCCAAACCCTCACTGCAACCAATGAAGGCGCGAGCGGCCTGCTGCGGATCGGCGACACGGGCACGGAAATGGCAAGCGAATGGCGCGAGAAGACACACATATCAGAGGAAGACCCGACCAGCGCCACTCTGGAATCGTTCCGGGCAAACGTGTATCGGCGGGCTGAGTGGGACACACGTCAGGAAACCACCTTGAAATTTCACCTGACACGGGATTATTTTCATCTCAGCGGAGAAGTCAGAGCGCTGCACAATGGCGAACAGATCTTCGGCCGGCAGTGGTCGAAAAAAATACAGCGCCGACTGATTTAACAAAGTGGCGCTCCAGCAGGTGAGCTGGCCGGAAAATCAGCGCCAGTGAGCGTTACAACCAGCCCTGAGCGTCTGGGCAATGGTGTCCGCCAACCAGGACGCCAGGTAATCCCGGCAGGATCTTTCGCAAATCAGCTCAAATGAGTTTTCATGCTGCGCGCAGATTGCGACCGGTACCTGGGCGAACCGGGTTCGATGACAGCTGCCCGGTGGAAAGTTGTCCGGGCGGAAATCCAGCGCGCAGCCGGCCGCCAGCACATGCCGCGATAACAAGCCATCCAGGGCTGTCACAGCAAACGCATCCGAACTGCTGACCGCCTGGTACAGCAGGCCGTCGAGAGAGTCTGCAACGCGGCGGATAAGATCATCAGCCCTTTCCGGGTTGCTGATCAGCAACCAGTGAGCCGGCCCCATCCAGGCGCTGGCGAGCTCCTCCGCGGTGCGGCTGAGCGGTTTGGCGAGACCCAGCCGCCCGATGGCCTCGGCTGCCTGACTGCGAGCCACACGCAGACTGACCATACTTTGGTAACTGACGGATTTCATAGTGACATCAGGCATGCATCTTTTCCCCCTTCGGGTCATAGACGCACGGTGGTTTGATACGTGCCCGGACTATATGTCCCATGTTATAAATTCGTACTTCCTCCCCCTGACGAGCGAAACCGTTCTCGATAAGGGCCATGCCGATATGGCGCTCGACGGTAGGGCTGTAACATGCCGAGGTAACAAAACCTTCGCTGCGTCGTTGACCGTTCGTGCCGCAAATAACATGTGCGCCCTGCTCCAATGGCGCTTCCGGGTCGAGTGTCTCAATGCCTACCAATTGCCGCCTGCTGGCCTTTTGATGGTTTTCCCGCAACAGTGAACGCAGCCCGATAAAGTCGCCTTGCTTGTTGTCGACAATGCGGCCGAACCCCACATCGTAGGGGTTCGTCGTGCCATCGGTATCGCCACCCACATGCAAAAAGCCTTTCTCCGTGCGCAGCACATCCAGGGCCTCAATACCAAACGGCTGCAATCCCCAGTGTTTGCCTTCAGCCAGTAGCTGAGCAAAGCAACTGGCCGCTTGTCCGGCCGGTATGCTGAGTTCATAGCTGAGTTCGCCGGTGAAGCTGACACGCTGGAGCCGGAACGGAAGGCCCGAGGCCAACCGGCCTTGCCGGAAACTCATGTGTGGCAGTATGTCCGTGCCAAGGTCGCCAACGCCTGCAAGCGTAGACAGGACGTCCCGCGCCTTCGGCCCGGCAATGGTCGCGACAGCCCATTGCTCTGCTACCGGAGTCATGATCAGTTCCAGTTCCGGCCATTCACACTGGTGCCACTGTTCTAGCCAGGCGGCGATGCGCTCAGCAGACGCCGATGTGGTGTTGAGCAGGAAATGGTCGTCAGCGAGACGCACGAAAACGCCGTCGTCGATGATGGCCCCGTTCTCGTTTAGCATCAGTCCGTAACGGACTTTTCCTGGTTTCAGTGTCGCCACGGTATTCACATAAACCCGGCTCAGAAACTCGGCGGCATCCGGTCCGCTCACCTCGATTTTGCCGAGCGGTGAGCCATCAAACAATCCAGCCTTATGACGCACAGCGGTCACTTCCGCGCGAATCGATTGCTGCATGTCCACGCCGTAATAAGCGGGTCGTTTCCACAAACCGAATGAATCGAATGCCGCGCCTTGTGACACATGCCATTGGTGCGCAGGCAGGTGCCGGGTGGGTCGATAGAAGCCGCCCTGCCGGTTGCCGGCAATAGCTCCCATCGTCACCGGCATAAAGTTTGGGCGGAAGGTGGTTGTGCCCACATTGCCGGGGTCCTGGCCGGTCAGCCTGGCAAGCACCGACAAGGCATTGAGATTGCTGGTCTTACCCTGATCCACCGCCATACCAGCTGTGGTGTATCGCTTCATATGCTCAACCGAAACGTAGTTTTCGCGCACCGCCAGCTCAATGTCCGAGACCAGTACATCGTGCAGAAAATCGACCCACTGGGTATTGCTACGGAAAGGGGCACTGGTGCGTGGAGCGATCCGGTAATCATCGGGTGCGGCAAAAGCGCCGGCTGCTGCACCGATGACTTCGACGGCCTGAGTGCAATGAGCAGGTACAAAGCAGGCCAGCGCTTCGTCGTAACGCAGTTTTCCACCGGCCTGGGAGTACAGGTGCACGGTTGGATTCATGCCGCCCGACATGGCCACGCTGCGGCATTGAATGCCAAAGCGTTTGCCGCGCGAATCGAGAATCTCCAGCCCGGTAACTGCGCCGGATCCCCGTGCGCGCACCGCCACGCTTCCCGTGTGCACCGGTATACCCCGTTGATCCGCGGCGGCCGCCTGGCGGTTGGAGATTTCACCGCGGCTGTCGACAATTGCCACAACGTCAACGCCGCTGTCGTGCAAATCCAGCAGCGAGCCCCAGGCCAGGTCGTTGTTGACCACGCCAACGGTGTTGTCCGCACAGCGCACGCCGAACCGAACGGCATAATGACGCATCGCACCCGCCAGCATCACGCCCGGCAGGTCATTATTGCCGAACAACAGCGGCTGTTCGATGGCACCGGTCGCCAAAACCACCCGGCCAGCGCGAATTTTGCAAAATGTCTCTATACCGTTGCTCATGGCCGAGCGGTCGTGCACGGTCAGCACGTTATGGTCGTAGTATCCAGAGACCGTCGCTTCCAGCAGCAACCGAACGTTTGGGTAAGTTCGCAACTCATCAAGCACTGCGTGCAGCCAACCATCCGCCGCCGCTTTACCGCTGTCCTGTTTTTCAAGCAGCAGCGAACCCCCGGGCTCAAAGTCCTGCTCGGCCACAATGACATCCTGACCGCTGCGCGCTTCCTCAAGCGCCCGTTTCAGACCAGAGTAGCCCGCGCCCACAACCAGAACGTCACAGTGGGCATTCATGTGCCGGTAACGCATGGCGTCCTGTCCTTCCGGCACCCGCCCCAGCCCCGCCATCCGTCGAACAGCGCCCTCGAAGACATGCCAGTTCGGCCACTTGAACATCTTGTTGTAAAACCCGGCAGGCCAGAGCCTGCGGGTAGCGTCAAATACCCGGCCGCAATCAAAGCGGACATGGGGAAAGCCCGAGGGACTGGCCGCACTCAGACCCTCGCACAGACGGATCATCGTGGCACGAACCAGCGGAACCCTTCCATTGCCACTGTCAACGGTCAACAAGGCGTTGCATTCCTCGACCCCGGCCGCCAGGATGCCCCGTGGCCGGTGATACTTGAAGCTACGGTTGACGGTGCGTACACCGTTGGCCAGCAAGGCGGAAGCCAGGGTGTCTCCATCGAACCCCTGCAAGGTCCGCCCGTTGAAGGAGAACGTCAGCGGCCGCTCACGATTGATGCGGCCACCGCTGGTGTTTCTGAATAGCTGCCTCACCCTTTGAACTCCGGCCGCGGAATGCCGTTGGAGTGAACGGGGTCAAATTCGTGCGTCAGCGTATTCCGGTTGAGTTCAAACCATTGACCGCAGCCATCAGCATGGCACCAGCGCTCCCGTTGCAGCCCTTTGATATTGTTGCGGTTAAACAGGTAATCCGCCCACGCCGTATCGCCGACCTCAAGTCCGGGACGGGGCTCACGGACTTCTCCGCCGAAACGGAACTCGTCTTCATCGCGGATTCCACAGTAGGGACAGGTGATTCGTAACATCAGTGCGCCACCCCGGAAGCCGCGCCTTCGTCAATAAGTGCGCCGGAAGTGAAGCGTTCAAGGGAAAAATCCCCAATCAGAGGGTGCGGACGGTCGTTCGCCACGGTATAGGCCATGGTTTCACCACCCGCAGGAATCGCCTTGTAGCCACCGGTGCCCCAACCCCCGGTCAGGTAGAGATTTTTCACCGGAGTTAAGCCCATGATGGGCGTCGTGTCGGGGGTGATGTCGACGATTCCTGCCCACTGACGCATCAATTTCAGGCGGCTGAACACCGGGAACAGTTCAACCAGGGCGGCCAGGTTTTCCTCCAGTGCCGGTATGCCGCCACGTTGTGCGTAGCTGGTATAGCCATCGGCGGCGCCACCGATTACCAGCTCGCCACGGTCGGACTGGGATACGTATACGTGAATGGCTGGCGACAGGACCAGACAGCCAAGACAGGGCTTTATCGGCTCACTGACCATGGCTTGCAGCGCGACACTTGAGACCGGCACCCGGAAGCCCGCATTTTCCGCCAACACGCTGGTGTGGCCGGCGACTGCGATACTTACCTTACCGGCACTGATGCGGCCGCGGGACGTACTGACTCCGGTAACTTTGCCATCAGCGATCTCAAAGCCGGTCACTTCGCACTGCTGGATGATATCCACCCCAAGAGTGCTGGCGGCACGGGCATAGCCCCAGGCCACCGCATCGTGGCGGGAGATGCCGCCACGATGCTGAATGAACCCGCCCACCACCGGGTAGTGGCAATCCAGGTTGAGTAATGGAACCAGGTCTTGGACCTGCTCGCGCGACAGGATCTCCGAGTCCACGCCATTAATCTGGATCGCGTTAGCCCACCGCCGGATGCCCGCCAGCTCATGATGGCTATGCGCCAGGGTCAGCACTCCGCGCGGGCTGAACATGATGTTAAAGTCCAGCTCCCTGCCCAGCCCTTCATACAATTGCAGGCTGCGGTCGAAGAAAGCCGAGCTTTGAGGCCAGAAGTAGTTGGAGCGGGTCGCTTGCGTATTACGCCCGGTATTGCCTCCACCCAGCCAACCCTTGTCGATTACCGCAACGTTTCGAATGCCAAAGTCCCTGGCCAGATAATACGCCGTGGCCAGACCATGGCCGCCCGCGCCGATAATGACAACGTCGTAGGACTTTTTGAGTTCCGGTGAGCGCCATGCGACGGGCCAGTTGCGGTGCCCGGACAGCGCGTGCCGGACGAGATTGGGAAATGAGTAACCGTTCACCAGCTAGCGCGACCGGGTTTCGTGATGGATATCCTCGGTCGGCAGGCTGATGATCTCATCAGGCATCTGGCGCTCATCCCGGAGCATGTTGGCCGCCACCATTTTCAGGAACTGTAAACTGGTTTTCTCTTGCGGCAGGGCGAACACACCGCCGTTGAATGCGAGCGAGTGCCGGCCGGCCTGAACGCTTTTGCAAATTTCGATGTCCTCGCAGTTCACCCGCTTCAGGAAATCGGCATTCGAGCGCCGCAGGGGCTCATTCTCCGCAGTCATGGCACTTTCCCCGTAGAAGAAAAACTCCAGCCGCTCCTGGGTCACTTCGGCAGAGCACGGGTTGGCAATGATCACGAAACCGAAATTCGGTACCGGCCCGAAAATCAGATTAGGGTATATGTAGAACACTTCGTACTTGCCGGGGTCTGCGTTTTCCCTGAGTGGCAAGCCAGCCAGGTCCTGCTGTTCGGTGGCAACATAGTCATGGCCGCCCTGACCCAGATAAGAGTGCCCACCCAGAATCTGGTAGTGGGCGCGCATTGGGTTGACGCGCTCCAGTTCCGGGTGTACAGCTGGGACGTGATAACTTTCAACAAAGTTTTCAACTACCAGTTTCCAGTTCGCTTCAAATGTCATCTCCGCTGCAAGGCTGCTGTCCCAGGTCATACGGGTTTGCTGCAAAGGCCCGATGCGTTGGTCGACCGGCGCGATAAAGTCCTCGAACGGTACGGCTGAACCCGACAGGTTGACAAACACCAACCCGTTCCACACCGCCGAACGCACTTCGGTCAGGCGCGGACGCGGCTCTGTGCTTTCTGGCAGATGGTGCTTGCCGGCCCCACCCGCATGCGGTGTACGTCGCAGTGCGCCATCGAGTCCGTAGGCCCAGTGGTGATACGGGCATACGATGCTGCCACGACAGCTTCGCGGCCCCGTGGCCAGCAAAGCGCCACGATGGGCGCAGGCATTATGAAATACGCGCACCTTGTGTTCGGCATCACGCACCAGCAACAAAGGGGTTCCTGCAAAACCAACAGGAAATAAATCGCCCGCCTCTGGCACATCCCGGTCGATTCCGACGCACAGCCAGCTGGCGTGGAACAAACGCCGGATTTCCTCTGCGAACACAGCTTCGGAGGTGTACACCTCGCCCGGCAGCCCGCTGTCCTGGTCCAGGCTGCAACGATACATGGCACTCAAGTCATCCAATGGAAACCGCCTCTTTGATGAAGTCCGACCAATCCATGATAACGGCAGGCCGGTTGCAAGGTATTAGGAATGC
>JBFIHZ010000096.1:0-12260 GCA_041601535.1 Lysobacterales bacterium
ACCATTCTGTCGTGCTATTTCCAGGACTTCTCCGGTGGCCAGGCATTCAGCCACTCGCTGCAACACACGGCCCGTGTGTACCTGGGACATATCCGCCTGTTAAGGCACTGGCAAGGGATTTACGCTGATGACATCCTGACGGTGGATTACACCGGCCTGGTGCAGAATCTGCAGGCCGTGGCGCATGGTATGGCGGATCATATTGGCCTGCCGTTTGACGCACGCATGCTGCAACCCCACCGCAACCGCCGTTGGGTGCAGACCGCCAGCGCCAGCCAGGTGCGTCAGCCGGTGCACACCGCGTCACTCAATTACTGGCGGCATTACCGTGATGAGCTCGAGGCAGTTACCCGCTGGCTGCAGCAACAGGGCATGCTGGACGAACATTTGCGCAGCGCCGCCTGGGACTGATCCGGCCTACCGCTTCGGTCAGGCTGGCTGGGTGGGTGCCAGCTCGATGCGGGTGACCCGCTGGAAGCCGCGCGGCAGTTTACGCCCACGCAGAGCACGCTCGCCGCGGAAATGATCAATGTCCTTTTCCGCCATGCGCAGATAGCGCTGACCGGCCCAAACCAGGATTTCATCCTTTTCACCCATTACGGCCAGGCCGACCACATGTTCGTCACCGCCTTTCAGGCGTTTGGGTGGCACATTGATCAGCTTGTTGCCTTTGCCCTTGGCCAGTTCCGGCACCTCGGCCAGCGGGAAAGCCAGCATGTAGCCATCCGAAGTCACACAGACCACGGTGGTTGATTCCTCCGCTGTGATGACCGCGGGGTTCAGCGGCACGGCACCAGCGGGCAATGAAATCATCGCCTTTCCCGCTTTCATGCGGCTGTGCAGGTTTTCCAGCTGGGTGACGAAGCCATAGCCAAAGGAACTGGCCAGTAATACCTTCTGCCGGCTGTCTCCGGCCAGGCAGTACAGAAAGCCCGCGCCATCGGGTGGGCTGAATTTACTGCTCAGTGGTTCGCCCAGGCCGCGTGCCGAAGGCAGCGTATGGGCGGGCAATGCGTAACTGCGGCCGGATGAATCCAAAAACACCGCCTGCTCGTTGCTGCGGCCCCGGGCGCTGTGCTGGAACTCATCGCCGGCCCGGTAGTTCAGTGCGGCGGCGTCGATATCGTGGCCTTTGGCCACCCGCACCCAGCCGGATTTCGATAGCACCACGGTGACCGGTTCGGATGGCACCAGGTCTTCCTGTTTCAGCGCCTGCGCTGCTTCGCGCTGCACCAGTTTTGAGCGCCGTTCATCACCAAACGCCTCGGCATCTTCGGTGAGTTCCTTTTTAATCAAAGTTTTCAGGCGGGCCTTGGAGCCGAGCGTGGTTTCCAGCGACTTGCGCTCTTCTTCCAGCGCATCCTGCTCACCACGGATCTTCATTTCTTCCAGCCGGGCCAGGTGACGCAGTTTCAGTTCCAGCACGGCTTCGGCCTGGGTGCCGGTAATACCGAAGCGCTCCATCAGCACCGGCTTGGGCTCATCCTCGGTGCGGATGATGTGGATCACCTCGTCGATATTCAGGAAAGCGACCATCAGGCCTTCGAGAATGTGCAGGCGGTCCACCACCTGGTCCAGGCGGTAATTCAGCCGCCGCACCACGGTGTCCATGCGGAACTCCAGCCACTCCTTCAGCAGGCCGCGCAGATTCATCACCTGCGGCTTGCCGTTGGTGCCGATGATGTTCAGGTTGGCGCGGTAGTTTTTTTCCAGGTCGGTGGTGGCGAACAGGTGGTTCATCAGCTGCTCAAGGTCCACGCGGTTGGAGCGCGGCACGATGACCAGGCGGGTGGGGTCTTCGTGGTCGGACTCATCACGCAGGTCCTCCACCATGGGCAATTTCTTGGCCTGCATCTGGGCGGCAATCTGTTCCAGCACCTTGGCGGGCGACACCTGGTGGGGCAGGGCGGTGACGACGATCTCGCCATTTTCCTTTTCCCATACGGCGCGCATCTTTATTGAGCCGTGGCCGGTTTCGTACAGGTTACGAATCTCGTCTGCCGGCGTAATGATTTCGGCCTCGGTGGGGAAGTCCGGGCCGTTGACGTGTTCGCACAGGTCCGCCACGGTGGCCCTGGGTTCGTCCAGCAGACGGATGCAGGCACTGACCACTTCGCGCAGGTTGTGCGGCGGAATATCGGTAGACATGCCCACCGCAATGCCGGTGCTGCCGTTGAGCAGCACATTGGGCAGACGCGACGGCAGCGTGGCCGGCTCTTTCAGCGTGCCATCGAAGTTGGGCGTCCATTCCACCGTACCCTGGCCCAGTTCGGCCAGCAGGGTGCGGGCATAGGCGGTCAGGCGGGATTCGGTATAGCGCATCGCGGCAAACGATTTCGGATCATCCGGTGAGCCGAAATTGCCCTGGCCATCGACCAGCGGATAACGATAGGAAAAGGGCTGGGCCATCAGCACCATGGCTTCATAGCAGGCCGAATCACCGTGCGGATGGAATTTGCCGATCACGTCGCCCACTGTACGGGCTGATTTCTTGTGCTTGGATGCGGCGCTCAGGCCCAACTCACTCATGGCGTAGATGATGCGCCGCTGCACCGGTTTCAGGCCGTCGCCGATAAACGGCAGCGCGCGGTCCAGCACCACGTACATGGAGTAATCCAGGTAGGCCTTTTCGGCGTAATCCTTCAGCGGGATGCGTTCGTGGTCAGAAAACGATTGGGTAATCTCGGTCATATCCTGCTAATACCTTGTTGTATGAGTGCGGGCCCGGGCCAGAGCCTGGGCCAGAACTGCGCATGGCAGCCTTCAGTCGCCAAAGCCCAGCTCTTTCAGTTTGCTGTCTACCAGCTTGCGGTGTTGCTGCTGCCATTGCTCAAGGCTGCGCGCCGCCTCTTTTTCCGCCCGGGTGCTGGCCGCTGCATACAGCTCGCCGGCGCGGTCATGCGGCAGCACGGCAATGCCTTCTTCATCGGCCACCACGATGTCACCCGGCGATACCGCGACCCCGCCGCAGTGCACTGCACCATTGAGCACGCCGATGGCATTCTTGCCGCCCGGCTTCGGTACGATGCCGCGGGCGAAGACCGGGAAACCACAGTCGCGGACTTCGCCAATGTCGCGGATCACGCCATCAATGACGAAGCCGGCGATGCCATTTTGCGCTGCCGTGGCGCACACGTTGCCGCCGCTGACGGCGTAATCCAGGTCGCCGGCCTGCACCACCACCACGCTGCCGGCAGGCGCGCGGTAAATGGCCGCGTGCAGCATCAGGTTATCGCCCGGCTGGCAGCGCACCGGGTAGGCGGGTCCGGCGATGCGCGGCATGGACGCCCACATCGGCCGGATGCCGCGGTCCATTACCTGCCCGCGATCCATTACATCCGCATAGTCGGTGGGGGCCAGCGCTACATAATCATACTGTGGCATGTTCATTTCCTTTGGTCAGGGGTCGGCACGGCGGGTGTTTGTTCTCCTCACACGGTCGCCAGGTCACCCTTGTCTTCCAGCCAGGTCTTGCGGTCGCTGGCGCGTTTCTTGGACAGCAGCATATCCATCAGCTTGTCGGTTGCGGCCGCGCTTTCCACCGTCAGCTGCACCAGCCGGCGGGTGTCCGGGTCCACCGTGCTTTCGCGCAACTGCAGCGGGTTCATTTCACCCAGGCCTTTGAAGCGGGTTTCCATCACCTTGCCTTTTTTCTTTTCCGCTGCGATGCGCTCCAGGATGCCTTTGCGTTCTTCGTCATCCAGCGCGTAAAAGGTTTCCTTGCCCACGTCGATGCGGTACAGCGGTGGCATTGCGACGAAAATATGGCCGGTTTCCACCAGCGCGGAAAAATGCTTCAGGAACAGCGCCGCCAGCAGCGTGGCAATGTGCAGTCCATCGCTGTCGGCATCCGCCAGGATGATCACCTTGCCATAGCGCAGCCCGGAAATTTCACGCGAACCGGGATCCACGCCGATGGCCACCGAAATATCGTGCACTTCCTGGTTGGCCAGCACGGATTCCGAGTCCACTTCCCAGGTATTGAGGATCTTGCCGCGCAGCGGCAGGATGGCCTGGTATTCACGGTTGCGCGCCTGCTTGGCCGAGCCGCCGGCGGAATCACCTTCCACCAGGAACAGTTCGGTCATTGACAGGTCCTGCGAGGTGCAGTCGGCCAGCTTGCCTGGCAGGGCCGGCCCCTGGGTGACTTTCTTGCGTACCACCTTGCGGGCCGATTTCATGCGCCGCTGCGCATTGCTGATGGCCAGCTGGGCAATGGCTTCGCCATCGCTGACATGCTGATTCAGCCACAGGCTGAAGGCGTCCTTGATAATGCCGGAAACAAAGGTGGCGCAGGCCCGTGACGACAGACGTTCCTTGGTTTGCCCGCTGAACTGCGGATCGGCCAGTTTCACCGACAGGATGAAACCAATGCGTTCCCACACGTCTTCCGGCGCCAGCCGGATACCGCGCGGCAACAGGTTGTGCAGTTCGCAGAATTCCCGCAGCGCCTCGACCAGTCCGGTGCGCAAGCCGTTGACGTGGGTACCGCCCTGCGGCGTCGGTATCAGGTTGACATAACCTTCCTGCAGCTGTCCGCCCTCGGGCAGCCAGCACAAGGCCCAGGCTGCTTCCGAATCAGTGCCTTTCATGCTGCCGGCGAAAGGCTCGCTGGGCAGCCGCTGTTCGTCGGCCAACTCGGTTTTCAGGTAATCGGGCAGGCCTTCCGAGTAACACCATTCCTCTTTCTCGCCGGACTTGTCCATGGTCAGGCTGACGGTTATGCCGGGGCACAACACGGCCTTGGCGCGCAGCAAATGCCGCAGGCGTGGCATGGAAAAATTGGCGGAGTCAAAATACTTCGGCTCTGGCCAGAAACGGATGCGGGTGCCGGTATTGCGCTGGCCCACGCTGCCGACCACTTCCAGCTCATGGGTCTTGTCGCCGTGGCTGAAGGCCATGTAATGCTCTTCACCGCCACGCTTGATCCAGATTTCGAGCTTGCTGGACAGCGCATTCACCACCGACACACCCACGCCGTGAAGGCCGCCGGAGAACTGGTAATTCTTGTCCGAGAACTTGCCGCCGGCGTGCAGCCGGGTCAGTATCAGCTCGACGCCGGGAATGCCCTGTTCCGGATGGATGTCCACCGGCATGCCACGGCCGTCGTCGGACACTTCAATGGAACCGTCTTCGTAGGCGGTCACCGCGATCTGCCGGGCGTGGCCGGCCAGCGCCTCATCGATGCTGTTGTCGATCACCTCCATGGCCAGGTGGTTGGGGCGGGTGGTGTCGGTATACATGCCAGGACGGCGCTTGACCGGTTCGAGCCCGGTAAGGACCTCGATATCCCTGGCCTGATATTGATTGCTCATGAAACTCCGTTGACTGTAGCCGTTGAAACTGGACGTAATTTCCGGTCTGTCCCTGCGGAAGCCGGAGGCTGGGTAAAACGCGGGCGACGTGCGCGATAGTCGCCTGAATAAGGCAGAATTTCAAGCCGGCTTGCTGAGCCGGTTGGTGCGCCCGCGATCAGAAAGAAATTCCGGCGGTAATGGTCATCGCGGCGGCCCCGGCCAGCGTGACTTCGAGCATGAAATGATTGTATTCGAAGCCCACAGAAGGCAGCAGTACCGGCGCTATACCCAGCCCGTTCAGCGGTATTTTGTCTTTATATGGCCCCTTGTAGCCATGGGCCAGTCCACCGACCAGCTTGACATATCCATGTGGAGAATCAAACAGCGCCCAGCGTTTGCCCGCATAGATCAGCTGGCTGCTTTGTTCAAATGAATTGCGAAAAACAGCAGCACCCACCAGCCAATCTTTGTGAAACAACGCCTCCAGGCCCAGCAGGCGCTGTTGGTTGTTGTGCTCCGGTTGCGGATCCCAATGCCGCGTATACAGTGAGGTCTGTATTGTCCACTGCTTGACCGCGCGGGCGGGATGGCCGGCTGCAGCATCAGAGTCACCGGCGGCAAGCGCCGGACCGGCTGACGGCAGCAGCACGAGCAGCAGGACCAGGTGGCTTGCATACAGCCGGACGGAAGCGCTGCCTGCCAGGGGCCGCCCGGGAAATGATTGAGTTGGCATACCGCGAGCGCCTTCGTTGGGTGCGCGCATTCTAGGAGGTTTCGCCGTGGATTGCATCAGCACAGTGGCGGGCGGGCGGCCTGGCCACCAGGGGCGGCCACCCGGGAGCCGCCGGGCGCGTGCTTAATTCCAGCCAACGGGGCATCGGCGGGATAAAGCCTTAGCAACCTTCCGGGCGATCCATTACAATATGCTTCCAGAACCCGGGAAACCCCAGGTGTCCGTGCGAGTCGCGGACCGCACCTGAACAGGCGTCTGCATGGCCCCGGTACATTCATCCAACACAAGGTTCTGGCATGTCATCTTTAGTTTTTGTTACCGGCGGCGTTGTTTCCTCATTGGGCAAGGGGCTGTCTTCCGCCTCATTGGCCGCCATCCTCGAATCGCGTGGCCTCAACGTAACCCTGGTCAAACTTGATCCTTACCTTAATGTTGATCCGGGCACCATGAGCCCGTTCCAGCACGGCGAGGTTTTTGTCACCGAGGACGGTGCTGAAACAGACCTTGACCTGGGCCATTATGAGCGCTTTGTGCGTACCCGCATGGGACAGCTGAACAATTGCACCACCGGGCGGATTTACAACAACGTGCTGGCCAAGGAACGCCGTGGCGACTACCTCGGGGCCACCGTACAGGTGATCCCGCACGTGACCGATGAAATCAAGGACTGGGTGCGCAAGGCGTCCGAGGGGTATGACGTCACGCTGGTGGAAATCGGCGGCACGGTGGGCGATATCGAATCCCTGCCATTTCTCGAAGCCATCCGCCAGCTGGGTGTTGAATACGGCCGCAAGGCCATGTTCATGCACCTGACGCTGGTGCCATTTCTGCGTGCGGCCAATGAAATCAAGACCAAGCCTACCCAGCACTCGGTCAAGGAACTGCGCTCTATCGGCATTCAGCCGGATGTGCTGCTGTGCCGTTCGGAAATTGAACTCAGCGAGTCTGAGCGGGCCAAGATTGCGCTGTTTACCAATGTGCCAACCAAGGCCGTCATCACGGCACTGGATGCCAGCAGCATTTACAACATTCCCACCATGCTGCACCAGCAGGGGCTGGACGACATCGTGGTGGAGCGTCTCGGGCTGGAAGCAGGGCCTGCCAACCTGGATGACTGGCGCGAGGTGGTGGACCGGTCGCAAAATACCCGGCACGACGTGAAAGTGGCCATGGTGGGCAAGTACGTGGAGCATTCCGACGCGTACAAATCGCTGACCGAAGCGCTGCAGCATGGCGGCCTGCGGCAGCGCATCCACGTGGACATCGTACGCATTGAATCGGACGAACTGACCTCGGGCGACCTCAGCCCGCTGGAGGGTGTTGATGCCATTCTGGTGCCTGGCGGCTTTGGCGAGCGCGGCTTCGAAGGCAAGGTCAACGCCATCCGCCACGCGCGTGAAAAAGGCATACCCTATCTTGGCATCTGTTATGGCCTGCAGGCCGCGGTGGTGGAATTCGCGCGCAATGTATGCGGGTTGAAAGGTGCCAATACCACCGAAATTGAGCCGGATGCCAAAGATCCCGTGATCGGCCTGATCACCGAGTGGCTGGACCAGTCTGGCAAGGTGGAGACGCGTTACGAAGATTCAGACCTCGGCGGCACCATGCGGCTGGGCGGCCAGCGCTGCCGCTTGCGTGAAGGCTCCCTGGCCCGCGAGTTGTATGGCAAGGATGTGATCGTCGAGCGCCACCGCCACCGCTATGAGTTCAATAACCACTACCGGGATGTAATGCAGAAACACGGCATGGTGCTGTCCGGCCTGTCGATGGATGAAATGCTGGTAGAAATGGTGGAAATTCCGTCCCACCCCTGGTTCCTGGCCTGCCAGTTCCACCCGGAGTTCACTTCCACACCGCGCTTTGGCCACCCGCTGTTCACCGGCTTCATTGAAGCCGCACTGCGCTCGCAGCAGGGTGAACTGCCAGCCAAGGTGGCCCAGCTGTGAAGCTAGCCGGCTTTGAAGTTGGCCCGCAGCTACCTTTTTTCCTGATTGCCGGCCCCTGTGTTATCGAGTCGGAACAGCTTGCCTTTGATACCGCCGGCCGGCTGAAAGAACTGTGTCAGCGCCTGCAGATTCCGTTCGTCTACAAGTCTTCATTTGACAAGGCCAACCGTTCATCCAGCAGCAGTTTCCGCGGTCCGGGGCAGGACGAAGGTTTGCGCATCCTGGCCGCGGTGCGGCAGCAGCTGGATGTGCCAGTGTTGACGGATGTGCACGAGGATACCGATATCGAGGCGGTGGCCGCCGTGGTGGATGTGTTGCAGACCCCGGCATTCCTGTGCCGCCAGACCAATTTCATCACGCGGGTCGCTGCGGCCGGCAAGCCGGTGAACATCAAGAAGGGCCAGTTTCTGAGTCCCTGGGAAATGCAGAACGTGGTGGACAAGGCGCGTGCCACCGGTAACCAGCAGATCATGGTGTGTGAACGCGGTGCCTCATTTGGTTACAACAACCTGGTGTCTGACATGCGCTCACTGGCGGTGATGCGTGAGACCGGCTGCCCGGTGGTGTTCGACGCCACGCACTCGGTGCAATTGCCGGGCGGGCAGGGCAGTTCATCCGGTGGCCAGCGTGAATTTATCCCGGTACTGGCCCGCGCCGCCGTGGCGGTAGGTGTCTCCGGCCTGTTTATGGAAACGCATCCGCAGCCGGAAAAAGCGCTCAGCGACGGTCCCAATGCCTGGCCGCTGGAGCAGATGGAAGCCTTGCTGGAGACACTCAAATCGCTGGACGAAGTCAGCAAGCGCAGCGTGTGACCCGTTCGAGTTTGGCGCCGTGCGCCGTGAATCGCAGCAAATGATTGCTGCCATAGCAATACCGCATTGAAACCAGAAAGGAAGTTCCATGACCCGCATACAATCCGTTCACGCCCGCGAGATACTAGACTCACGCGGTAACCCGACACTGGAAGCCGAGATCCGCCTGGAGTCCGGGGCATTTGGCCGTGCCGCTGTGCCGTCCGGTGCATCCACCGGCGCCCGTGAAGCGATTGAATTGCGTGATGGCGATGCCCACCGCTATGGCGGCAAAGGCGTGGCGCTGGCGGTGCAGAACGTCAATACCACGCTGGCCGATGCACTGCGCGGTAGCGATGCCTCCGACCAGCAGGCGCTGGATAAACGTCTGATTGAACTGGACGGCAGCCCCAACAAGGGCAAGCTGGGTGCCAATGCCCTGCTGGGCGTTTCACTGGCCGCGGCGCATGCCATGGCGGCGCAGGAACAACGCCCGTTGTGGGCCAGGCTGGCTGCCAGCAGCCACCAGACCCGTTTCCAGTTACCGGTGCCGATGATGAACATCATCAACGGCGGCGCGCATGCGGATAACAGCGTGGACATGCAGGAGTTCATGGTGCTGCCGGTGGGCTTTGACAGTTTTTCTGAAGCCTTGCGCTGCGGCGTGGAAATCTTCCATGCGCTGAAATCCGTATTGTCAGCCAAAGGCTATAACACGGCAGTGGGCGACGAAGGCGGTTTCGCCCCCGATCTGCCCTCCAACGAGGCGGCAGTGGAGACCATCCTGGCTGCCGTGGAGCAGTCCGGCTACCGCATTGGTGAGCAGGTTTACCTTGGGCTGGACGTGGCTTCTTCCGAGTTTTACCGCGACGGGCGCTATCACCTGGATTCAGAAAACCGCAGTTTCGATTCAGCGGGTTTTGCTGAATACCTGCAGTCCTGGGTCAGGCAGTATCCGATACTCAGTATCGAGGACGGCATGGCAGAAGATGACTGGCAGGGTTGGGCCGAGCTGACGCAGCGCATTGGCGAGGACTGCCAGCTGGTGGGCGACGACCTGTTTGTCACCAACACGGAAATTTTCCGCAAGGGCATAGACCAGGGGATAGCCAACTCCATCCTGATCAAACTGAACCAGATTGGCACCCTGAGCGAAACCCTGGCAGCCATCGCGATGGCTGAAGAGGCCGGTTACAGCGCGGTGATTTCACATCGCTCCGGAGAAACCGAGGACACCACCATCGCAGACCTGGCGGTGGCCACCACGGCGACCCAGATAAAAACCGGTTCGCTGTGCCGTTCCGACCGGGTGGCCAAGTACAACCAGTTGCTGCGCATTGAACAGGCCCTGGGGGATGGCGGACAGTACGCCGCCCGTGGCGCGTTCAGCAACGTCAAGAACTGGAGTTAGCCTGCCGCGATGCGCTTCCTGCTGGCCTTTTTGCTGCTGCTGTTGGTGTTATTGCAGTTCAAGCTGTGGCTGGGAGAGGGCGGCTTCGCCGATGTGCGCCGGCTGGAACAGCGGGTGGCCGAGCAGGCACAGGAAAACCAGCGGCTGGAGCAGCGCAACCTGGAACTGGAGGCGGAAGTGGCCGACCTGCGGGAAGGCTATGAAGCCATCGAAGAGCGGGCACGCAGCGAGTTGGGCATGATCCAGGAGGAAGAGGAGTTCTACCAGGTCGTGCCCGGGTTTGCCGCGGAACCGGAAGACTCGGAATAGCCGGGGCCCTGCCGTGACAGCCACCGAATCCGTTCGCATCCATGCCCTGATTCCGGCCGCCGGGCTGAGCGTCCGGTTTGGCGGAACCACCCTGAAACAATATGCGCATTTGCTGGGTAAACCGGTCATTGCGCACAGCATTGAGGCCCTCAGCCGGCATCCCGCGGTTGCCGCGGTCACGGTCGCACTGGCTGAGGATGATGGCATCTTCGATGCGTTGCTGGGTGAGCAATACCCGCTGGTAAATACCGTCACCGGAGGACCCAGCCGTGCGCATACCGTGTTGAACGGTTTGCGTGCCATCCGCGCAGCTGACCCGGCCTGTGAATGGGTACTGGTGCATGATGCGGCACGGCCCTGCCTGCCGTTCGATGCGCTGGACCGCTTGCTGCAGCAGGGACTGCAAAGTGACCACGGTGGCCTGCTGGCGATTCCGGTCAGTGATACCCTGAAACTCGCCACCGAAGATCAGCACATACAAACCACGGTTGACCGCTCCGGGCTGTGGGCCGCGCAAACACCACAATTGTTTCGCCTGGATGAATTGCTGCAGGCGCAGACCGCAGCCCTGCAATTTGGCTTGCCGCCAACGGATGAGGCCCAGGCGCTGGAGCGGGCCGGCGGGCAGCCGCTGCTGGTTACCGGGTCGCCGCTGAATATCAAAATCACCGGCCCGGAGGATCTGGCGCTGGCCGAAGTGATTCTGCGCCATCAGGCAGAGCGGCCTGGGGCATGATGTTGCGATTCAACCCGGTGCCTGGCGCCATGAACCGAGACAGGGCTTTACCGACCACCAATGACTGAATTCAGGAAATCCCGCTAATGGCCCGTCCACTGGATATACGCATCGGACAGGGCCTGGACGTGCACGCTTTCACGCCCGGTGATCACGTGATGCTGGGCGGGGTGCGCATTCCCCATCATAGGGGCATTGCCGCGCATTCCGATGGCGATGTGGCGCTGCATGCGCTAATGGACGCCTTGCTGGGCGCGCTGGCGCTGGGCGATATTGGCAAGCATTTTCCGCCCGGCGATGCGCAGTGGGAAGGTGCCGACAGCCTGCAGTTGTTGGGCCGGGTGGCCGCGATGGTGCGTGGGCGTGGTTTTGGCAGCGGCAATATCGACCTGACCATCGCCTGCGAAACCCCGCGCCTGGCACCGCATATCGACGCCATGCGCCAGGCCATTGCGACAGTGCTGGAATGGCCGCTGGACGCGGTATCCGTAAAAGCCACCACCACGGAGCAACTGGGCTTTTGCGGCCGTGAAGAAGGCATTGCCGCGCTGGCCGTGGTGCTGCTCGGGCGGGACTGAATGTCTGCTGAGAGCCGCTTTGAACTGCCGCAATGGCCGCGCTTCCTGGGCACACCGGAAATCAGCGCCCGCCTGCGCGTCCGGCCGGAGGACTTCCAGGTCACCGAATTGCCGCTGATCACGCCCACTGGCGAGGGCAGCCACCTGTGGCTGGAAGTGGAAAAGCGCGGCGCCAATACCGACTGGGTAGCCACCCAGCTGGCACGTGCGGCCGGATGCGCCGCGCGTGATGTGGGCTTTGCCGGCATGAAAGACCGGCACGCGGTGACCCGGCAGTGGTATTCACTGCCGCTGCCGGCGCCAGGCGTGGATGACTGGGCTGCCTGGCAGATTGACGGAGTGCGTATCGTCCAGGCCATGCCCCACGGGCGCAAGCTCAAACGCGGCGCCCTGCGGGGCAACCATTTCCTCATTTTGCTGCGTGAATTGTCAGCCGATGAGGGTCAGCGGGAGCGGCTG
>JBFIHZ010000097.1:0-12144 GCA_041601535.1 Lysobacterales bacterium
GAATAAGCTGTTCCGCAAGGTAAGTGATTTTCACCGGCTCGCCCATATCCAGCACATAGATTTCACCGCCACTGCCCAGCACCGCAGCCTGCATGATCAGCTGGCTGGCTTCGGAAATGGTCATGAAGTATCGCGAGATTTCCGGGTGCGTCACGGTCACCGGGCCGCCGCGAGCAATCTGTTCCTTGAACAGCGGCACAACGCTGCCATTGGAATTGAGCACATTGCCGAACCGCACGGTGATGTAGCGCGTCTGCGAGCGTGCGTTCATGTTCTGGCAATACATCTCGGCCACCCGCTTGGTGGCGCCCATGATATTGGCCGGATTGACCGCCTTGTCGGTGGAGATCAGTACGAAGGTACCCACTTCGTGCCGCTCGGCCGCCTCTGCCAAGCGCATGGTACCCAGCACATTATTGCGAAAGGCTTCACGTACCTGGGTTTGCAGGATGGGCAGATGCTTGTAAGCGGCCGCGTGGAAAATCATGTCGGGCTTGTATTCCCCCACGACTTTTTCCACCGTGGCGGAATCACAGATATCACCCAGTACGCTGCAGAACACCAGATCCTGGAATTCGCTGCGCAATTCATGATCTATGCGGTACAGCGCGTATTCACCATTATCCACCACGATCAGTTCAACCGGGTTCAAGCGGGCGATCTGGCGGCACAGTTCCGAGCCGATCGAGCCACCGCCACCGGTGATCATCACGCGTTTGCCCGCCAGCCCTTCGCGGATGGAATCCCATTCCAGCGAAACCGGCTCGCGCCCCAGCAGGTCGTCAATCACCACCCGCTTCAGATCATCAATGCGGGTGGCGCGGTTGCCCAGGTCGTTCAGGGTGGGCAAAGTGCGGAATTCAATACCGCTTTTCTCACACACTTCCACCACCTGCTGCATTTGCTGGTTGGTGGCCGATGGCATGGCAATGATGGCCAGTTCGGCCCCCACTTCGTGTGCCACGCGCGGCAGTTTATCTATGCTGCCGAGTACCGGCACGCCGTGCACCTGCGCACCGCGCAAGCGCCGGTCATCGTCCAGAAAACCAATCACGTCGAATCCGCCGCGGTGGCGCAATTCACGTTCCAGCAATGCCCCGGAACGCCCCGCACCCAGCAACAGCACACGCTTCAGGCCCGTGGTCTGGGTATTCTGCGGCATGCGTGAATCCTTCCAGAAGCGGTAACACATGCGCGGCAGACCCAGGGTGAGAAACAGTATGCCGGGATAGATCAGCACCGCACCGAGGATTTCACGCATGTGCCCCGGAAAGGACAGCGTCAGGGCGGCAATGATGAGCACGGTGCCAAACAGGGCCGCGCGCGCGATGTTCCACAGGTCGGGAAAGCTGGCGAAACGCCACAGGCCCTTGTACAGCCCGGTGGACCAGAGCACCAGCCCTTGCAGGCTGAGAATGAGTGCAAGTTCGGACAGCCACGAAATGGAAGAAACAATGCCGGGGAAGCCTCCCTGGCGAATGATCCAGCCAGCCGCGAGCCATGAAGCAGCCACCATGAACAGGTCGTGACTTACAACGGCCGCCCGCGGATGCCGCAGAATGCGCATTAGGTTCATTTTTGTATCCCGCTTAAGCGAGCACTCCAAGTTTTCGCTTTACCACAAACCAGCCCAGTACCAGCGCCACGGAGACAGACCATGCCATCACCGCGGCCCATGCCGGATAATTGACTGCAACTGCAATTACCGGCACCACCAGCACCAGGTTGATCAATTGATAGAGCAAAAGCACTTTGCCGTGCGACCAGCCATGCCCAATCAACTGCTGGTAAAGATGTTGTTTGTGCGCAGTATACCACCGCTCACCCTTGTTTACCCTGTACAGCAGGGTGACCGTGCTGTCGCAAACAAAAACCACCATGACCAGCCAGGCCACTGCGGCAGAAAAAATGCCTTTGTACGAACCATAAAACAACAGCGCGGCGATGATAAAACCCAGCGTGCCGCTGGCAACATCCCCCAGAAATACCTTCGCCCTGCCCAGGTTCCAGGGCAAGAACCCCATACAGCTGGTGGCCAGCAGAGCGGAAAACAATGCGGCTTCGGGATCACCTCCCTGTACGAACAGCCAGGCCAGTACACTGCCGGCGAACACGCCCTGAGCCCCGGCCATGCCGTTGCTGCCATCCATGAAGTTGTACAAATTGGTCATCCACACCAGGCCCAGCAAGGCCAGCACGGCCAGCAAGCCTCCCAGCACGGTCGACGGCATGACACCGGCGCAGACCAGCAGCCAGGCGCTGGCCAGCAGCTGAAACGCAAAGCGCAGCCGGGCGGACAGGTCGCGCATATCGTCCCACCAGCCCAGCGCAGCCAGCAGCACAGCACCGGGCAGCAGGCAGTGCAACCAGAACGCCGTGGCGGCGGAGCCAGCCGGCACAAACCACGCCACTGCAAACAGCGCCAGCAGCAGGCCTGCCCCACCACCACGGGGTGTGATCTCGGTATGGCTGTGGCGCTCACCCGGCAGGTCGTACATGCCAAGGCGCCGGACCAGACGTGTCACTACAGCGGTTAAAACAAACGAGGCCAGCAGTGCGGCAAACAGCAAAACAAGCGGTGCTACTGCCTGATCCACGGTCATGCGGAACTCAGGTCACTCGCCCAACACACCCTGGATGCGCCGGGTGGAGTCCCACTGGCGGCAACTGGGGCATTGCCAGTGATGGGTCTGGCCGCTGAATCCGCAGTGCGAACAGCGGTAACCGGCCTGGCGGGCCAACAGGCGTTCAGTGACCGCTTTCAGAATGTCGTCACTGGTCTCTGCCGGCAGGTGGCCGGCCGCGCGGAATTCAATCAGGCGGTTCAGTCCACGCACCGACGGCTTGCGGTTAAGTGATTCGACCAGGAAACTGGCCGCGGCGGGTGGGCCCTGCTCTTCAGCGATAAAATCGGTCAGCTTCAGCATCAGTGAGATGCCCAGGTGGCTTTCCGCCCATTGACGCAGCTTGCTGCGCGCCCGCTCCGTCTCGCCCGCCGCCTGGGCCGCATCGAGGTAGTTTTCCAGCAAATCGGGGATATACTCGGCATCCAGCTCGGCGATTTCTTCATACACCACCAGGGCTGACTCCAGATCCTGTTCGTCGATGCTCATGCGCGCCAGCATGAATCGCGCGCGGACGCCCTCCGGGTCATGCCTGCGCGCCTGACGCAAGTGCTTGCGGGCAGCGGCCCGGTCATCCGCGGCCAGGGACTGCTCGGCAAGTTCGCAGCAAAACTGCGCCATCATCACGCCCAGATGCGTCCCTTCAACCTGTTCCAGCCGCTCGGCCTGTACCAGTGCCTTGGCCCAGTCCCGCTCCTGTTGATAGATATCCAGCAGACTGCGCAGCGCGGACGGTGTTTGCGCATCACTTTCAATCAATTCGGAAAACAACCGCTCGGCGCGGTCCAGCAGCCCGGCACGCATGTAATCCTCACCCAGTTCCAGCAAGGCCTGGGTGCGCTGCGCCGGCTTCAACCCCTCCTTGGCAATGATGTTCTGGTGAAAGCGAATGGCCCGGTCCACCTCGCCACGGCGGCGGAACAGGTTGCCCAGCGCCAGGTGGGTCTCGACCGTTTCCTGGTTCACATCCGCCAGTTCCAGAAACACCTGGATGGCCTTGTCAGGCTGTTCATTGAGCAGGTAGTTCAGACCCTGGAAATACTGGTCACTGAACAGACGATTGCGTTTGCGGGTGGCCCGGCGGGAGTAGTTCTTGGCAATCCACCAGCCGAAGTACATGGCGGCCGGAAGTAACAGGTAGGGCAAATAGTCAATCATTGGCCTCGTCCGGGAAGGCACTGTTGCGGGCCAGTTGACGCTGAGATTTCGCCACCTTCAGACGCAAAGGCAGCACACCGAACAGCCAGGTAAGCAGCATACCCAGGCAAATTCCAACGACGATGGCGGCCAGCAGGCTCAAACCCAGGGGCCAGTTTAATTGCAGCCACAGCAGGTCTACGGCCACCACGGTGTGATTCAAGGTGCCAACGATCAGGCCCAGCGCAACTGCCAGGATGATGACGATAATAAATCCCATGCGGTACACAACGCGCTCCCAACCCCGGCCGGCGGAGTGATGACAACCCGTCCAGGCGGATGCTGGCGGGCGCTATGACGTGTGGATCAGCAGCTGGTGCGCTGCCGTCAACTCAATCTGAATTTGTCGAGCTGTAAATATCTACCCGTTCGCGCAGCGACTTACCTGGTTTGAAGTGGGGCACATGTTTACCGGGCAGGGCCACGGCTTCGCCGGTCTTGGGATTCCTGCCCATGCGAGGTGCACGGAAGTGCAAAGAAAAACTGCCAAACCCGCGGATTTCGATACGCTCGCCGTTGGACAGGGCCGCGCTCATTTGTTCTAGAATCGACTTTACACCCAACTCAACATCCAGATGAGCCAAATGCTTTTGGTCTTCAGCCAACTTGTCGATCAATTCGGATTTTGTCATGTGGATCTCACTCTGTCCCTGATTAACTGAAGTTTTACGTTGATGCTCAAGGGAGCCGGCGCGGTGCCGGCTCCCCTGAAGCAGGATCAACTATCCTGTTCGAGCTGTTCCTTCAGCAGGTCACCCAGTGATGTGGTACCACTGGAAGCATTGCTTGACTGGTATTCTTCCAGCGCGTCCGCCAGTTCAGCGTCATCCTTGGCACGGATGGACAGGCTGAGCGTGCGGTTCTTGCGATCAATGCTGATGAACTTGGCTTCAACTTCGTCGCCAACGGCCAGTTCCTTGGTCGCATCTTCCACCCGTTCCTTACGGATGTCGGAAGCGCGCAGGTAACCTTCCACGCCTTCAACCAGTTCAATTACCGCACCACGCGCATCCACTTCTTTCACGGTTCCTTTAACCATGCTGCCACGCGGATGCTCTGCCATAAAGGTGGCAAACGGATCCTGGTCCATCTGCTTGATGCCCAGAGAAATGCGTTCGCGCTCGGGGTCTACCGCCAGAACCACGGCTTCGACGTCCTCGCCCTTGCGGAAATTGCGCACGGCGTCTTCGCCGGTGTCATGCCAGGAGATGTCTGACAGGTGAACCAGGCCATCGATACCACCGTCCAGGCCGATAAAGATGCCGAAGTCGGTGATGGACTTGATCGCGCCGGTAACCTTGTCGCCCTTGTTGTGAATGGCGGCAAAGGATTCCCACGGATTTGCCTGGCACTGCTTCATGCCCAGGGAGATGCGGCGGCGCTCTTCGTCGATGTCCAGAACCATGACTTCCAGTTCCATGCCGGTGTGAACCACCTTGGCCGGATTGACGTTCTTGTTGGTCCAGTCCATTTCAGACACATGCACCAGGCCTTCAACGCCGTCTTCAATTTCAACAAAACAACCGTAATCGGTGATGTTGGAGACGGTGCCAAACAGGCGGGTGCCCACCGGGTAACGGCGTGCCAGATCGCTCCAGGGATCTTCACCCAGTTGCTTGAGGCCCAGCGATACGCGGTTGCGTTCACGGTCGAAGCGCAACACACGCACTTCCAGTTCGTCGGCCACGTTGACCACTTCACTGGGGTGACGTACGCGCTTCCACGCCATGTCGGTGATGTGCAGCAAGCCGTCGATGCCGCCCAGGTCCAGGAAGGCACCGTAGTCGGTCAGGTTCTTGACCACACCCTTGACGATGACACCTTCTTCCAGGCGGTCCAGCAGGGCTTCGCGTTCGGCACTGAATTCTTTTTCAACCACGGCGCGACGCGAAACCACGATGTTGTTGCGCTTGCGGTCCAGCTTGATGATCTTGAATTCGAGATCCTTGCCTTCCAGGTAGGCGGGATCGCGTACCGGGCGGACATCCACCAGCGAGCCGGGCAGAAAGGCGCGGATGTCTTCGATATCCACGGTGAAACCACCTTTGACCTTGCCACTGATCTTGCCTTCAATGGTTTCTTCGCCTTCGAAAGCACCTTCCAGTTTGTCCCAGACCATGGCGCGCTTGGCCTTGTCGCGGGACAGGCGGGTTTCGCCGAAACCGTCTTCAACGGCATCGAGGGCCACCTGTACTTCGTCGCCCACTTCAACTTCCAGCTCACCATTAAGGTTCTTGAACTGGCTGATGGGTACGATGCCCTCGGATTTCAGACCGGCGTTGACCACGACAGCGTCGTCGCGGATCTCCATTACAGTGCCGGTTACGATGGAACCTGGTCTGAGGTCGTGCGCGGCCAGGCTCTGTTCAAATAATTCTGCGAAGCTTTCGGTTGTGCTTGCGGTTTCAGTGATGCTTTCAGTCATGTTGTGGTTTACTCTCAGGCGAAACGCCGTCAGCGTTGTCACCCGCCCAGGGTTGTTGAGTGATGATTCACCCAGTTAAAAATCCCACTGCGCGCAGCGGGTCCAAAAAAACAGCTATAAAAAAACTATTATACAGATCAATTAATTAGCTTGCTTTTTTTTAGCAAAGCCATGATCTGTTGCAGCACCATTTCGATGCCCAGGTCCGTGGAATCAATGATGGTGGCGTCAGCGGCGGGAGTTAAGGGGGCTATTGCCCTGCTCTGGTCTCTCTCGTCGCGCTTTTCTATGTCCCGGAAAAGGCGCGAGAGATTAACACTTTCTCCTTTTTCTTTCAACTGCTTATACCGCCTTTGCGCCCGCTCCTGCACGCTGGCGGTGAGAAATATTTTGAGTTCGGCATCCGGAAAAATCACCGTGCCCATATCGCGGCCATCCGCCACCAGGCCGGGTTCGCGCCGGAAAGCCCGCTGCCGCTGCACCAGGGCGGCGCGCACCGCTGGCAATGCGGCCACCCGCGAGGCCGCCGCACTGACCGCTTCGGTACGCAGGCGGTCACCCACTGGCTGACCTGCCAGCACCGGACATACCTCCCCCCTGGTCACTTCGAAACGAACGTCCAGCGCCTGCGCCACCTGTCCCAGGCGGGCCTCGTCGTCCAGGTCTACTTCCTGGTCCATCGCGGCCACCGCAACCAGCCGGTACAAGGCGCCGCTGTCCAGGTAATGCCAGCCCAGCTGCTGCGCCAGCAGCAGGGCGATGGTGCCCTTGCCCGATCCACCGGGTCCGTCGATGGTGACCACCGGGGCGCTCGCTTCAGTCATGGCCGCCGCCGGCAGGCGCCACCTGCCCGCCGAGTTGCTGCAAGTGACGGCTAAAGCCCGGATAGGATGTGCCAATATGACTGCACCCCCCTACCCTTAACTGCGCCGGTGCGAGCTGGCCAAGAATGCAGAAACTCATCGCACAGCGGTGATCTCCGGCGCCATCCACGTGGGCTCCGTCATTGAGTTCATCTTGCGGGATGCCCAGTTGCCCGCCGTCAATGTCAATACCGTCCTCGTACTCCTGCAGGGCCACGCCCAGGCGCGCCAAACCCTGCGCCATCACGGCCAGCCGGTCGCTTTCCTTGACGCGTAACTCGGCCGCGCCGCGAATACGGGTGGTGCCGGGAATCACTGCCGCCAATGCCATGATGATGGGCAATTCATCGATCAGCGAAGGAATCCACTCCTCGGGGATGTCCGCGCCGCGTATGTCTTCGCTGTACCGCACCCGGATATCAGCCACCGGTTCCTGGCCAAACATGCGACGGTTCAGCGCCTCCACGTCGGCACCCGCGGCCTGCATGAAGCGCAAAATCCCGTCACGGCTGGGGTTGATGCCGACATTTCGCAAGGTCACATCGGAGCCGGGAATCATCGCCGCGGCACAGATGAAAAAAGCCGCCGATGAAATATCCGCCGGTACCCGGATATCGGCCGCTGTCAGCCGGCTGCCCCCCTGCACGCCACAGCCGGGCTGCAGGGGCACGCCGAACACCGGCAACATGCGCTCGGTATGGTCACGGCTCAACTGGGGTTCCGCTACACGGGTGATGCCAGTGGCATACAGACCCGCCAGCAGCAGGCAGGATTTCACCTGCGCACTGGCGACCGGCAGATCAAAATCCAGTCCTTGCAAGCCGGGTCGGCCGGTGATGCGCAGCGGAGCCGTGCCGCTGTCGGTGGTTTCGATGCGTGCGCCCATGCGCGTCAGCGGCTCCACAATACGCCGCATGGGCCGCCGGCTGAGCGACTCATCGCCAATCAGCTCGGAGTTGAAATCCTGCGCCGCCAGCACACCGGAGAACAGGCGCATGGCGGTGCCGGAGTTACCCATATCCAACACGCCAGCGGGTGCGCTCAGGCCGCTCTCGCCGGTACCCGTGACCTGCAGGACGCCATCCTCAACTTCAATGCGCGCACCCAGCTGCCGGCAGGCACTGGCGGTGGCATGCACATCCTCAGAATCCAGCAAGTCCGCGATGCGTGACTGTCCGCTGGCCAGCGTGGCCATGATCAGGGCGCGGTGGGAAATGGATTTGTCGCCGGCTGGCTGCAATGTTCCGCGCAGCGGCGCATCGATGGGCGCTGTAACCAGGATCATGTGATCGAGCTGCCAGTGCACAGCGAAGCTGACGCAGCACAATTATTCGCGTTCATTTATTCGGCCCCGCGCGGTGAGGCGGCGGGCGCCGGATCGTCAGACAGAATCGCCCGCGGATAGGAACCCAACAACCGGAACAGTTTGCTGACCCGCTGCAGGTCCTTCAGTGCGGCAGCCACGGGCGGATCTTCCGCATGCCCTTCCACGTCGACAAAGAACAGGTATTCCCACTTGCCCATGGTGGACGGCCGTGATTCGATACGCGTCATGTTGACCTTGTGGGTATGAAACGGCTCCAGCAGGTGATACAGCAAACCCGGCCCTTCATGCCCGGCCATTAACAGCGTGGTTTTGTCCTTGCCGGAAGGTGCCAGTACCTGCCGGCCGATTACCAGGAAACGGGTGGTGTTGTCCGGCCGGTCCTCGATATTTCCGAACAGCACCGGCAGGCCATAAACCTCGGCCGCCGTGCGGCCGGCGATGGCGGCTGCTTCCGGTGCATTGCGCACGCGCCGCGCGGCTTCGGCATTGCTGCCCACAGCAATCAGCTCAATACCCGGCAAATGGGCCCGCAACCAGCCTTTGCACTGCGACAGTGACTGCTGGTGCGAATACACCCGCTCGATCTGGTTCAGGTTGCCGGCGTGGGTCAACAGGTTCTGATGTACGCGTAATTCGATTTCGCCACAGATTTTAAGGTCAGAAACCAGGAACATGTCCAGCGTGTGACTGACGATACCCTGCGATGAATTCTCGATGGGCACCACGCCAAAATCCGCCTCGGTGCTTTGCACCTGCTCAAACACATTATCAATGCTGGGGTGGCTGAGGGCGTGTACCGAATGGCCGAAATGGCGCTGCACCGCCTGCTGCGTGAAGGTGCCTTCCGGCCCCAGGTAAGCGACTTTCAGTGGCTCCTGCTGGGCCAGGCAGGCGGACATGATTTCCCTGAACAAGCGCACCATTTCGGTATCACTCAGCGGGCCCTCATTACGCTGCATGACCGTGCGCAACACCTCGGCTTCGCGTTCCGGCCGGTAAAAGTCAATGGCATTACCGGAGTCCCCCTTGCTGGCACGCACCTCAAATGCCAGGCGGGCGCGCGCGCTGATCATTTCCTGGATCTGCGCATCAAGCGCATTTATCTGCTCCCGGACTTGCTGCAACTGCCGGGCATCGTGGTCTGGCTTTTTCGAGGACATAGAAGGATTAACCGCCTGCTGTGTGGACACCGATACAAGCACCGCATTGTATATCCTTCATGCCCCGCTCGCCCAGTTGCAAAACCGATCAGGGTGTTATCGGCACGGCATCGCCGCAAGCGGGCTCATCACCCACCCGCACTTCCACATCGGTGGCGGTGGCGCCGGCTCCGTGCGCCCGGGCGATGCGCACGATAACAGCCAGTTCTACAGGCCAGTCAGAACCCGTTGTGTCCTGTTCCGGCAGACGTGCATAAAGCGCATCCAGATCCAGCTCAGCGGCCTGCAATTCCATGCTCAGCCGGGGTGCCTGTCCAAATTGCAGGCAGCCGGCACCGTCAAGTTCCTGCCCACCCAGGCTCAGCCGCAAACCACGGACGTTCAACTGTTGCTGCCGTAACTCAAATTGCGCCGCCAGCGTATCTTCAATTTCAACTGTGCTGGCGTGGTGACTGGCCTGCAAGGCACCGGACAAACCGTCGGCATACCGAACCTGCCAGGCCAGTGTCAGCCGGTTCGCATCAAGCATGGCGCTGAGCTGGCCTTGCAGCTCGCTGGTCGTTTCCTGCAAGTCAAAATGCCCCTGCACGGCCTGCAGCCCGAAACGACCGTAACTGAACTCCATCTCCCGCACTTCAAGTGAGACTGTCATCGGCTGCTGGTGGATGGTCAAAACGCCATCCAGGCTGACTGCCGCACTTTCAGACTGGTCCTGCAGCCAGCTTGCCTGCAGCTGCAAGCCGGCGTTCTGTCCCGGACGGAAATCCGTCAACAGCAGACGTTGAATCACTACCCGGTCGGTGCCACCCGGCAACAGCAGCTGAAAATCCGCCAGCTCCAGCGAAGCGATGCTGGGCCACTGGCCGCCCGCGCCGCTGTCTGCTGCGCCGGGCGCGCGGTCTTCACCCAGAAATGCGTTGAGGTCGAGCATGCCGCCCTGCACGCTGATCGACGCTATGCGAATTTCACCGCGCAGAAACGGCCTGAGCTCAACCGCTGCCGCGTAGCGGCGGCTGCTGGCCACCACCGCATCGCCGGTGACGCTTCCCAGCTGCAGACCCTCCCCGGTAATGCGCAGGCGTGGCAACAGCCTGATACCAAAGTCTCCTTCCAGCCGCACCGGCCGCCCCAGGCTGTCCTGCAAGGCGTTTTGCAGCAATTGACGCCCACCCGACGACTCCAGCCAGGCATTGGCCGCCACGCCGGCCAGCACCACGCCGGTCACCAGGATCATCAAACCCCACAATATTCTTCTGTACACGCGTTTCATTTGAGGCATCCTGCCGCATTTGACTCATGGCCGTTGTCAGCGCAATCTAGCGGACCCGGCCCAACCAAGACAATACCCGCGCCATGCCCGATATTGATATTCATGCATTGCACCAGATGAACCGCGAAGACGCGCAACAGGCTGCTGATGATCTGGCCAGCGATCTGGCGGAGAAGTTTGATATCGATTACGGCTGGGATGAGGACAGCATCTATTTTGAACGGCCCGGCGTACAGGGCCACATCACGGTGAATGACCGCCAGATCCATATCCAGGCCAAGCTGGGTCTGCTGCTGATGATGCTGCAGGGCCGCATCGAAGCGGAAATCAGGCGCTATCTGAAAGATCATTTTGGCTGCACGTTCACTGATTGACGGAACCATCGCCGGAAACAGGCTGTGACTGGAACATTTGCTCCATGATCTGCCACTCGCGCCGGTAAATGGTCTCGACAAACAGCCCCGGTTCCTGCAGTTGACGGAATGCGTGCAGGCCATTTTCCAGAAACCTTTGCAACTCGCCAAACCCGGCGGCGATGGCCGGCGCACGCAGCAGTTTCAATAACCTGAGCAACACCGGTGTTTTGACCAGCTTTTCCAGCTCATGCCCCAGTTGCCGGATCAGGCGGATTTGCGCCTTTCTTTGCGCCAGCGTGGAACTGGCGCGGTAAATTTGCGCATAGCACTCGTCGTCCAGTTCGCGGATGCCCTGCGAGCGCATCATGGTTGCCATGGCCATGTCCAATTCCAGGCTGATGGCCTGCAAGCGCATTGCCTTGGCCACTGCCAGCAAGGCATTACGCGGCAACAAACGGCTCATTACCGGCTCAACGCGAGCGATGTCCTGGTCCCGTTTACGAAAATTCTCGCCACCATAAAGTTCCCGCAGGAAAAATTGACAGGCGGGCGCTGAGCTTTCCTGTGCCAGAAAATCGGCGTAAGTCTGCGTCAGGCGTTGCCGCTGCCATTGTTGCAGGTGTTCAAACTCCCGCGCGGCAAAATCCGCTGTTGCCGTGCGGCTGGTCAGCTGGTGATTCGCTTGCAGGGCCTTGCGCAATGGATTGTTGCTGTCAGCAGCCATTCCCGTTCCGATGTTACTGATTTCAAGGTAGCCGGCAGCCGTGACCCGAGCGTGGGGCTATTGGGGTCCGGTCCACTGCCCAATGCAATATCTCGGGGCCCCGGGCCCAGCTTCAAGGCTGGCACCGGGCCGGCTGGCATGAACCGGACGGCATGGCTACAATGCGTTATTGAACCTCATTCAGGCATTTCATGCTCA
>JBFIHZ010000098.1:0-12137 GCA_041601535.1 Lysobacterales bacterium
GGCCGCAGCAGGCTGGCGGCGTTGTCCGGCGCGCCCGGCAGCACGTAGGCAGAAATAATCTGTTGGGGCATGGGCATGGGTTATCCTTGATAATTGCAACTGGCGTAGTGGCAGACTGGCACAATGCGCTAGAATTTACCGTTTTCGCCGGCCGATTGCCAAAACACCAGAAATCAACTTATGAATACAGAAGATACCAGCAGGCCCAGCCACTTTATCCGTAACATCGTGATCCAGGATCTGGAGTCCGGCAAGCACCAATCCGTTCTGACCCGCTTTCCGCCGGAGCCCAACGGGCATTTGCATATTGGGCATGCCAAATCCATTTGTCTGAACTTTGGTCTGGCCGCCGAGTTTGGTGGGGCCACCAATCTGCGTTTCGACGATACCAACCCGTTGAAAGAAAACGAGGATTTTGCCCGGGCCATCATGGAGGACGTGCGCTGGCTGGGCTTCCAGTGGAGTGAGCTGCGCCACGCTTCCGATTATTTTGAACAGCTGTACGACTATGCCATTCACCTGATCGAGAATGGCAAAGCCTATGTCGAAGAGCTCAGCGCCGATGAGATTCGCGAGTACCGCGGCACACTGACCGAGCCGGGCCGTAACAGCCCGTATCGTGACCGCCCGGTAGAAGAGAGCCTGGAACTGTTTGCGCGCATGAAAGCCGGTGAGTTCGAGGATGGAAAATACGTGTTGCGCGCCAAGGTAGACATGGCCTCGCCCAACATCAACCTGCGTGACCCGGTTATCTACCGTATCCGCAATGCGCCCCATCACCGCACCGGTGACAGCTGGCATATTTACCCGATGTATGACTGGGCGCACGGCATTTCCGATGCCATTGAAGGCATCACGCACTCCCTGTGCACGCTGGAGTTCGAAGACCACCGGCCACTGTACGACTGGTTCCTGGACAATATTCCGGCCACCAGCCATCCACAGCAAATCGAGTTTGCGCGTGGCAACATCGACTACACCGTGATGAGCAAGCGGCGCTTGCGGCAACTGGTGGAAGAAGGCCATGTAGCGGGCTGGGATGACCCCCGCATGCCGACGCTGGCCGGCTTGCGGCGGCGCGGTTTCACGCCGGAATCCATCCGCGCGTTCTGGGACGAGATGGGCGTTTCCAAGTCCGAAAGCATTATTTCCATGGGCGTGCTGGAGAACGCCTTGCGCAACGACCTGAATCAGCGCGCGCCGCGTACCATGGCCGTGCTCAACCCGCTGAAAGTGGTGCTGACCAACTTTCCCGAAGGTGAAACCGAATGGCTGGAAGCCGCCGTTCATCCACAGGATGAAAGCATGGGCGTGCGCCAGGTGCCGTTAACACGGGAGATCTGGATCGAGCGGGATGACTTCATGGAACAGCCGGTGCGTAAGTTTTTCCGTCTCAAGCCCGATGGCGAGGTGCGCCTGCGCAATGCATTCATCATCCGTTGCGTGGACATCATCAAGGATGAGAACGGCGAAGTTACCGAATTGCATTGCGAATTCGACCCGGATACACGCTCCGGCATGGCGGGTGCCTCGCGCAAGGTCAAGGGCACCATTCATTGGGTGTCGGCGCAGCACGGAGTGCAGGCCGAAGTGCGCCTGTGCGACCGGCTGTTCAGTGTGCCCAATCCGCTGGCCGACAAGAGCCGTGATTTTCTCGAGTTCCTGAACCCGCATTCGCTGGACGTCATCACGCGGGCTTATGTTGAACCGCAGGTCGCCGCAGGTCAGCCCGGCGATTTTTATCAATTTGAACGCACCGGCTACTTCGTGCATGACACCACGGATTCCCGGCCTGGCCACCCGGTACTGAACCGTGCGGTCACCCTGCGCGATTCCTGGGCGAAACTGGAAGCGGCAAAAGGCTGATCCGTACTGATTGGCGGACCATGACCAGCGGCACCCTTGCCGCTGCGGCCGTTTTGCTACACTGAAACCTGCACTGCTGATAAGGGAGAAGCATCATGGGTTGGATTTTTCTGGGGTTGATCGTTGCGGTCGTCCTGTTTGCCGTTTCCATCTACAACCGCCTGGTCGCCGGGCGTAACCGTTACAAGAATGCGTTTGCGCAGATCGACGTTCAGCTCACGCGCCGCCACGACCTGATCCCCAACCTGGTGGAAACCGCCAAGGGCTACATGTCGCATGAACGTGAAACCCTGGAAGCGGTGATCAATGCCCGCAATGTCGCAGTATCAGGGCTCAAGGCTGCGGCCAAGGATCCTACCGATCCGGAAGCCATGAAACAGCTTTCCGCCGCGGAGCAGGGTCTGTCCGGGGCTCTGGGGCGTCTGTTTGCCCTGTCTGAGGCCTATCCGGACCTCAAGGCCAATGAAAACATGATGCAGTTGTCGGAAGAACTGACCACCACCGAGAACAAGGTGGCGTTCGCCCGTCAGGCCTATAACGATTCGGTGATGGACTACAACACGTTGCGTGAATCGTTCCCCAACAACCTGTTTGCCGGCTGGTTCAATTTCCAGTCTGCCGAATTGTTGGAAATCGAAGACGAAGCCAAGCGCGAAGTGCCGAAGGTATCGTTCTGACCGGTGGTTTCGGGCAAGGCAATGTACCGGGCTGAGCACTATGCAAACGCCGGGGGGCTTCGATGAACTTTTTTGAACACCAGGACCGGGCCAGGAAGCAATCGCGCTGGCTGGTCCTGGTCTTTATCCTGGCTGTGGTGGCCATTGCCGCCGCCGTCGACCTGGTGATTCTGCTGGCGATGGGGTCAGCGGCCCCCGCCAGCGAAGGGTACAACCCGTTCAGCGCGGCCCAGTTGCAGCACAATGCACCCTTGTTGCTTTGGGGTGGTCTTCTGACCATCGTGTTCGTGACGCTGGCCAGCATGTACAAAATCATGACCTTGCGCGCCGGCGGCGGTCAGATTGCCCGCCAACTGGGTGGCATATTGGTGGAATCCGATCCGGGCGATCCGCGCCGCCGTCGATTGCGCAATGTGGTGGAGGAGATCGCGCTGGCGGCCGGCGTGCCAGTGCCGGATATCTACGTGCTGGAGCAGGAACCGGGGATCAACGCATTCGCCGCTGGTTACAGTCCGGCAGATGCCGCCATAGCGGTGACCCGGGGCACGCTGGAAAAACTCAGCCGCGATGAGCTGCAAGGCGTAATCGCGCACGAATTCAGCCACATTCTCAACGGCGATATGCGCATGAACATTCGCCTGATGGGCGCCTTGTTCGGCATATTGTTGCTGGCCCTGGTGGGGCGCAGGGTGCTGATTCATTCCAACCTTGGCGGGCGCTCCCGCAGCAAGGGCGGTGCCGCGGTGCTGGGTATTGCCGTAGGCCTGGTGGCGGTGGGTTATATCGGGCAATTCTTTGGCCGCTGGATCAAGGCTGCCATTGCCCGGCAGCGCGAATACCTGGCGGACGCCTCCGCGGTGCAGTTTACCCGTGACCCCACGGGTATTGGTGGCGCACTGAAAAAAATCGCGGTGTACAGCGAAGGATCAACGCTGGTGGCCGACACCGAGGAAATCAGCCATATGCTGTTCGGTGATGGCCGCAAAATGCTGCTGTTTTCAACCCATCCGCCTTTGCACGACCGCATCAGGCGCATCCAGCCCGATTTCAATGCCGAGGAACTGGATCGCTTGAAAGCGCGCCTGATACACGAGGAAACGCGGCGCGCCCGGGAACTGCAGGAAGAAGCTGAGCGGGCCCGGGCCGTGGCCGAGAAACAGCAGCAAGGCGCGGCCGGCGGCCTGTTTGATGCCGGAGATATCGTGTCGCAGATCGGCCAACCCGATTGGGAGCGCATTCTGATGGCAGCCGCGCTGGCTGCATCGATTCCAGCCAATATCCGCGATGCGGCCAGGTCAACCGAGTGGGCACCGGAAGTTCTGTTTTATTCCGTGCTTGACCGCGATGCGGAAATCCGTGAGCAGCAGTTACTGCTGATTGCCCAATTAATGGGCGGCAACAGTGAACAGCAGGTGCGTGCCTTGCTTAAATCCGGCGGCGTTCCGGCAGCGGAAACCCGTCTGCCCTTGCTGGAACTGGCATTTCCCGCGCTGAAGCGGCGGCCGGCGGATTTTGTCACCAAAGTGCTGGTCACGGTAGAGAAACTGGTCAAGCTGGATGGCCGTATTGATGTGTTCGAGTTTTTGCTGGCGCGGGTGATCGCCCAGCACCTGTGGTCCTCGCAAAATCCACACGCGGTGCAGGTCGCCGGCAAACAAACACTGGCCGACTGCCGCGCCTCCATTCATCAGGTATTGAGCGTGCTGGCCCATCATGGCCACGCGGACGAACAGGCTGCTCACGCGGCCTACCGGGCGGGCGCAGAGGTGCTGAAACTGGAAGGCCTGGGCGAGATGGGGGCGGTGCAGGATTGGGTGGCGGCGCTGGATGTGGAACTGCCCAGGCTGGATCAACTGCGGTCGGCGGACAAGGCCCGCCTGGTAGCTGCCCTGATTGCTGTCACCGGGGCTGACGGACAAACCGTTCCGGCGGAACTGGAATTGCTGCGCGCCATTTGCGATCTGATCCACGTGCCACTGCCCATGCTGACCGCCCGCACCGGACTGAACTGAACGCGGGCCTAGCCAGTTCCGGCCAGCAATTCCGCGGCGAACTTTTCCGCAATCATTATGGTGGGCGCATTGGTATTGCCGGACACCAGGCTGGGCATGACGGAAGCATCTACCACGCTCAGCCCCTGCAGTCCGCGCACCTTGAGCTGGTGATCTACCACGGCCAGTTCGTCGTTCCCCATGCGGCAGGTGCCAATCGGGTGGTAGATGGATTCGGCCTTGCGGCGGACGAATTCCAGGATTTCATCATCGGTTTGCAGCGCGGCACCCGGGAAAATTTCTTCGCCCACATGGTCTGAGAACGCGGGTTGCGCAAGGATTTCGCGCGCCAGGCGGACACACTCAATCATCAGGCGGCGATCGTAAGCGGTGCTCAGGTAACGGGGCTGCAGGGCGGGGGCTGCAGTGGGGTCAGCGGACTTCAGCGTGATTTCACCCCGGCTTTCCGGCCGCAGTGCACAGGCATGCACGGTCATGCCATGCCCGGGCAAACGGTTCCTGCCGTGGTCGTCCAGCAGGGCCGGTACGAAATGCATCTGGATGTCCGGGCGTTCATCGGTGGCCAGCCGGCTGACCACGAAACCGCCGGCTTCAGCTATATTCGAGCTGCCCGGCCCGCGCCGGTCAAACAGGTATCGCAGGCCCACGGCAATATCACTGAGCTGGTCATAGCTGATCGGCTGGTGGCTTTTGGCCAGGGTGCAAATATCCAGGTGGTCCTGCAGGTTTTTACCCACGCCGGCCAGCTCATGCCGGACATGGATGCCATGGCGTTGCAACTCGGCCGCAGGTCCTATGCCGGACAAAAGCAGCAGTTGGGGGGAGTTGATCGCGCCGCCTGACAAAACAACCTGTGCGGCTTCGGCGCGGTGGGTTTCGCCTTTGCGGCTATAGCGCACACCAGTCGCACGCTGGCCATCCAGCAGCAGTTCTTCGGCATGCGCATGGGTTTTGACCACCAGGTTGCTGCGTCCGAGTGCCGGCCGCAGGTAGGCCACCGAAGAGCTGCAGCGGCGGCCATTGCGCTGGGTGACCTGATAGTAGCCAAAACCGCGCTGCACAGGTCCGTTGAAGTCGTCGTTGCGCGTGTGACCTGCTTGCTGCGCCGCAGCGATAAAGCTGGCAGACAGGGGATTGGTATGGCGCAGATTCTGGACGCTGAGCGGTCCGCCGGTGCCGTGAAATTCAGAGGCTCCGTTCTGCTGGTCCTCCGAGTGCATGAACCAGGGCAATACCTCATCGAATCCCCAGCCCGGATTGCCCTGATCGCGCCAGCCATCGTAATCCTTGCGATGTCCGCGGCAGTAGCACATGGCGTTGATCGAGCTGGAACCGCCCAGCACCCGGCCCCTGGGCCAGTACAGCCGCCGATTGTTCAATTCGGCCTGGGGTTCGGTGGTATAGGCCCAATTGACGCTCTTCCTGGTGGCCAGTTTGGCCAGCCCGGCGGGCATATGGATAAACGGGTGCCAGTCGCGGCCGCCGGCTTCCAGCAGCAATACCCGGTTGGCCGGATTTTCGCTCAGCCGGTTGGCCAGAACACAGCCAGCCGAGCCGGCGCCAATAATGATGTAGTCAAATTCCATACGTCAGCGTATTGAAGGGTCAGGGCATGATAACCATATCGCCGGGCCGTGCATACCCTGCGGTATTCCCGGTGGCCGGATTCTGTTCATCTCTGTGAAGCGCAATTAATCACAATTTGAGGGGCGAATTACAGCATTACAAGCCACTTGATGATAATCTGTGCGGCCCTGAACAGGCTGTTTCCTGTTATGGAATTGCGCCGGCCACCTCATTCTGGCATCGGGCGCTGAGGGCCATGTTGCAAACGCAGGTATAAGGGCGCCAGACAGTGGTACTGACCAAGATTTCACTTTCCAATCCGGTTGCGGTCATCGTGGCCGGAATACTGATTGCCATTTTTGGCACCATCAGCATGTTCCGCTTGCCCATCCAGCTGGCACCGGAAATCGAACGGCCCGAGATCTCCATTTCAACCGTGTGGCGGGCGTCCGCGCCCAACGAAGTTGAATCTGAGATCGTCGAACCGCAGGAAGATGTGCTGCGTGGCCTGCCGGGCATGTTGCGGATGCAGTCAACCGCCAACTTTGGCCGCAGTTTTATCAACTTGCAGTTTGATATCGGCACGGATATGAACCGTGCGCTGATCGAGGTGATGAATCGTCTCAACCAGGTGCCGCGCTACCCGGTGGATGCGGATGAACCGATCATCAGCGTGGGCGGCGATGAGTTCGAGAAAGTCATCGCCTGGTGGGCCATTCTGCCCAAGCCGGGCAATACCACGCCCATTGAAAGTTATCAGGACTTTGTCGAGGACACGGTAGTAACGCGGATGGAGCGCGTACCGGGAGTATCCAATGTCGGTGCATTCGGTGGCCGGCAACATGAAGTTCGCATTACCTTTGATCCCTACAAAGCCGCCAATATTGGCCTGGACCTGACCGAAATATCCAGTGAACTGGGTGCCAATGCCGATGTCTCGGCTGGCCTGAGCGAGGTGGGCCGGCGGCAATACACCCTCAGGTTCAGCGGTAAATACGATGTCAGTGCGCTGGGCGACCTGGTGCTGGAATGGCGTGATGGCAAACCGGTGCGGCTGAAAGACATCGCGGTTATCAGCATGGCCATGGTCGATACCTCCAATATCCTGCATCAGAATGGCGGTTCGTCCATTGCCATCAATGCCTCACCCGAGTCGGGTGTGAATGTGCTGGAAGTGATGCAGGGCTTGCGCGAAGCGGTGGCCGACCTGGCGGCCAATGAACTGGACCGCGCCGGCCTGACCATGTCCAATAATTACGACGAAACCGAGTACATCACCGCTTCCATTGGCATGGTGCGCAACAACCTGTTGCTGGGTATGACGCTGGCAGTGGTGGTGCTGTGGTGGTTTCTGCGCAAGTTCAGGGCCACCCTGATTGTCGCGCTGGCCATTCCGCTGTGTCTGTTCACTGCATTTATGGTGCTGGATTTCAACGGCCGCACCCTGAATATCATTTCGCTGGCCGGCCTGGCCTTTGCCACCGGCATGGTGCTGGATGCGGCCATCGTGGTGCTGGAAAACATTTTCCGGCAGCGTGAAGCGGGCCGGCACGGTGACGAGGCGTCCTTGCGAGGCACTGCCCAGGTGTGGGGCGCACTACTGGCATCGACCGCCACCACGGTGGCCATTTTCATGCCGGTGGTATTCCTGGAGGATGAAGCCGGCCAGTTGTTTGGTGATCTGGCGATCACTATTTCCGCTGCGGTCATTGCTTCCTTGCTGGTGGCCGTTACGGTACTGCCATCGGCGGCCGCCAACTGGGTCAAGGGACATGCCATCGAGGATCATCATCAGCACTGGTGGCGGAAGGTATCCGGCCTGATCATGAAGCTGACGGATTCACCACGCCAGCGCTGGACGTGGATCGGCCTGTTGACCGTGGTCCCGCTGATGCTGGCGCTGGTATTGATTCCGCCAGCGGATTACCTGCCAGAGGGTAAGCAGAACTTCTTTATGGGCTTTATCGTCACTCCGCCGGGCATGGGGCTGGAGAACGCCAGGACCGAACTGATCGAAGTGATTGATGAGCGCCTGGAGCCCTACCTGAGCGGCGAAAAGCAGCCGCAACTGGCCAGCTATTTTCTCGGCATGTCGCGGGGGTTCGGCACATTTTTCGGCGGCAGGGCAGAAAAGGGCGCGGAGCTGGATGACCTGGTCGGATACATGAACCAGGAGATTTCCGGTTTTCCCGATTCGTTTGGCTTTACCAACCGGGTGCCGTTGTTTGGCGGATCGCGGGGTGGCCGGCAGATAGACATTGATCTGTCCGGTGAATCCTTTGAATCCCTGTTACCGGCCGGCCGGCTGGCTTTTGGCCTGTTGATGCAGGAATTACCTGGCGCCAACGTGCGGCCCGTTCCCGGGCTTGAGCTGGCCGAGCCCGAAATCCGCCTGATACCGGATGACCGCAAGATCGCCGAAGTGGGTTGGAACCGGGCGCGCATGGCAACCGTTATCCGTGCCATGGGCGACGGTGCGTTCCTCGGAGAGTATTTCGATGGCACACGCCGCTACAACGTGGTGATGCGGGCCGAAGAATGGCACACCCCGGAAGAGCTTGCCGCCCTGCCTGTGGCCACCGCCAGCGGTGAAATTCAGACCATAGGTGAATTGACGGAGGTCACGCGCACTGCCGGTCCTTCCCAAATCCGGCGCATCGACCGCAAACGCACGCTGACCTTGCGTGTAACCCCGCCCAGCGGCATGGCCATGGAAGAGGCCATCGGGATCGTGCAGGAGAAAGTGGCACCAGTGATACTGGAGAATATGCCGCAAAACAGTTCCATTGCCTACCGCGGAACCGCCGAAGCACTGGATCAGGCATTGACCAGCATGTCCGGCAGTTTCCTGCTGGCCGTGGTGATTCTGTACCTGTTGATTTCGGCCCTGTTCCGTTCATTTGTCGACTCCCTATTGGTGGTACTGACCATACCGATGGCCACCGTCGGCGGCATCATCGCGTTGCGCATCATGGATCTGGCTTTGTTCGCCAGCGGGGGACAGAAAATGGACCTGCTGACCATGATTGGATTTGTCATCCTGCTGGGTCTGGTAGTCAACAATGCCATTTTGTTGGTCTACCGGGCGCGTGACGGTGAACGCGAAGGACTGGACCGCCGCGCCGCGGTGGCCAGCGCGGTGAATTTGCGCCTGCGCCCCATTCTGATGAGTACCATGACCAGTATTTTCGGTATGCTGCCGCTGATGCTGATGCCGGGTGCAGGCACCGAGCTGTACCGCGGCATGGCCACGGTGATCGTGGGTGGTATGCTCGTCAGCACCCTGTTTACACTGATTCTCCTGCCCAGCCTGTTACGCATGAATGAGGACGCCAGAATGGCCATCCCATCGGCAACGGAAACTGCCTGAATGAACATAAAAACTCCGCTCAACAAACGCTGTCTGCCACACCTGTTGTTGCTGTCGTTCTGGCTGATCACGCCATTGACCATGGCGCAGTTTGGCGGCCCCGCGCCGGTGAAGATCGCGCTGGCGCAGACGCAAGCCATCGCGCCGGTCACCCTGGTGCCGGGGACTGTGGTAAGCCGTAATGACGCACGCCTGGCTGCCGAAGTGGAGGGGCGCCTGATCTCGGTGGCGGAAGTGGGCACCGTGGTTTCGGCCGGTGATGTGCTGGCCGAAATCGATAGCCAGCCACTGCGGCTGCTCAACCAGGAGCTGCAGGCCGAGATTGTGCGCGCACAGGCACGGCTGAATTTTCTGGAGAGCGAACTGAAGCGCTTCGCCCGCCTGGCTGAGTCCAACCTGGCGGCACTGAGCCAGCTGGAGCAGACCCGTTCGGAACGCGACGTCGCCCAGGGTGATCTTGACGTGGCCCGGGCCCGCCTCGCGCAGAATGCAGACCAGCTGAAGCGTGCCCGCCTGGTGGCCCCGTTTGATGGGCTGGTGGCTGAACGCTTAATGAGCCCTGGCGAACACGCCACGGTAGGTGGGATAGTAGTGCGGTTGGTAGACACGGCCCACCTTGAGGTCATTGCCCGGGCGCCACTGGATTACCTGGATTTCGTTCAGCCGGGCGATAGCCTGAGCCTGCGTTCAGGCGCAGGTACTGTCATGGCGACCGTCCGTACCACCGTGGCGGTGGGCGATGAGCGGACACACCAGTTCGAATTGCGCCTGGATATCGCCGGTAACTCATTGCCGCTGGGCCAGACCGTGCGGGTAGCGGTTCCGGTCTCCAGTGCCAGCAGTGTGCTGACCGTTCCACGCGACGCGCTGGTGCTGCGCCCGGAAGGACAAAGCATTTTCGTGGTGGATGACAACAATGAAGCCCGGCAGGTCATGGTCACTACCGGCATTGGTTCGGATGACAGGATCGAGGTCAAGGGGGATGTGAGCGACGGCGACCGTGTCGTTATAAGGGGCAATGAACGGCTTCAGCCCGGGCAATCCGTGTCCGTTATGGACAGTTAATGGCTCATGCGGTAAGCGCCAGCCGCGGCAGGAGGATCGTTGAAAGCCTGATACGTGTTGAGCCTGGCGAATGGGTGCGTCTGCTGCTGGCGTTTTCCTACTTTTTTTTCCTGTTGGGTGGTTACTTTATGCTGCGGCCCATTCGCGGCACGGTGGCAGCCTACAACAGTGACATTCTCCACTGGCTTTATACCGCCACGTTCATCACCATGCTGGCCATTGTGCCGCTGTTCGGCTGGGTAGTGGCGCGGTTTCGGCGCGGGCAGTTCATTCCCGCCATCTACCTGTTTTTCATCAGCAACCTGGCGCTGTTCATGCTGGGGTTTGAAGGTGAGGCCACGCCGCTGTGGATCCAGCGGGTGTTCTATGTCTGGCTCAGTGTGTTCAACCTGTTCGTGGTGTCGGTGTTCTGGAGTTTTATGGCCGATATATTCCGCCCCGGCCAGGCACAGCGTCTGTTTGGTTTTATCATGGCGGGTGGCAGCCTGGGCGCGATCATCGGCCCTCTGATCACGGCTGGGCTGGTGGGCGATAACGGCGCGGTCGGGGTAATGGCGGTGGCGCTGGCTTGCCTGTTGCTGGCCACCCTGATGGCGGTCATCCTGGGCCGTTATCAGCGCCGGGATACTCGTGCGCCGGCACCCGTCATCGGCGGCAGCGTATGGCAAGGGGCGGTGCGCGTTTTCCGCTCCAACTACCTGTTATATGCCTGCCTGTTGATGCTGATGCACAACCTGACGGCCACGTTTCTGTATAACGGCCTGGCCGTACTGGTGCATGAGCATATCGCGGGCTTTGAGCAACGCACCGTGTTTTTTGGCTATATCGATCATGTGGTGCAGATCCTGGCATTCACGCTGCAATTCTTTATCACCTCCCGCCTGGTGGCTTTTTTCGGCATGCCCAAAACGCTGGTGGCCATTCCCTTGTTGCTGGCCGGTGGCTTTATGATACTGGGCAGTGCGCTGGGCGTGGTGCTGTTTGCCGCGGTAGGCGTGGCACAGCGCTCAATGAACTACGGCATTCTCGGGCCCACCAAGGAAATGCTGTTTACCGTGGTGGATCGTGAAGCCCGCTACAAGAGCAAGAATTTCATCGATACCGCCGTCTACCGCGGCAGCGATGTTACCGCCAGTTGGGTGTTCAAGGGCCTGACCAGCGCCGGGCTGAGCATCCAGCAGATTGCCTGGCTGTATGTGCCGGTGATGGGTGTGTGGGCCTGGGGTGCCTGGCAACTGGGCAGAATGTACACCCAGCTGCGCGCACAGGTAGAACACAACAGCAACGCTGCGGAAGCGGCAGCGGCGCAAAAATCCGGCTGATTGACGGCCGGCCTTATGCGGCCGGGAAAAACCGTGGCCCGTCCTTGCCCACCAGAGTCTCAACCCTGCAGTCATATAATGCCTGCAAATGTTCTTCGTTCAGCAGTTCAGAACAGGTGCCAGCCTGCCATTGACCGTCACCAAACAGCATCAGCACATGGCTGCAGTAGCGCGCCGCCAGGTTGACATCGTGCAGGGCGGCCAGCGCCGCCACGCCTTTTGAGGTGGTCAGTTGCCGGATCATGCCCATGATCTCCAC
>JBFIHZ010000099.1:0-12116 GCA_041601535.1 Lysobacterales bacterium
ACTGGTAACCCGCCGCCTGCAGTGAAAACAACCGTGCGTAGTGGCCGTCGAGCTGCATCAGTTGCGCATGGCTGCCGCGTTCGATGATGTGGCCGTTTTCAATGACCACGATCTGGCTGGCCATGCGTACCGTGGAGAAGCGGTGTGAAATAAGGATGGCCATGCGGTTCTGGGTGAGCTTGCGAAAATGCTCGAAGATGGTGGCTTCGGCGGCGGCATCCATCGCGGCGGTGGGTTCATCCAGCACCAGGATATCGGCGCCGGTGCGCATAAAGGCACGCGCCAGCGCGATTTTCTGCCACTGGCCGCCGGACAGTTCCTGGCCGTCCTTGAACCACTTGCCCAACTGGGTGGCATAGCCCGACGGCAGCATGTCGATGATGTCGGTGGCCATGCCCTTTTCCGCAGCTTCAATCCAGCGCGGCTGGTCTTCAAAATGGCGCACATCCCCGACGCCGATGTTTTCACCCACCAGGAACTGGTAGCGGGAAAAGTCCTGGAAAATCACCCCGATGCGCTGGCGCAGGGTTTCCTCATCCCAGTCATTCAGGTCCAGGCCGTCCAGCAGGATGCGGCCGGTATCGGGCCGGTACAGGCGGGTGAGCAGCTTGATCAGCGTGGTTTTTCCGGATCCGTTCTCGCCCACCAGGGCCAGTGATTCACCCGGGCGGATATGCAGGTTGATATCATGCAATACCGGATGGCTGGCACCGGGATAGGTAAAACTGACGTGCTCAAAGCGCACCCCATCGCCGGGCTGTGGGCCCTGGGTCAGACGGGATGTGGAGCCTTGGATGGGCGTTTCCAGGTATTCGTACAGCGTGGAAAGATACAGGTTGTCTTCGTACATGCCGCCGATGGCCGACAAGATGGCTGCCACCGCCGACTGGCCCTGGCGGAACAGCATCAGGTACATGGTCATCTGGCCCAGCGTGATGCGGCCGAACACCGTGGTGGCGGCAATCCAGGCATACGCGCCATACAAGGCCAGCGTGCCCACCAGCCCCAGCACAAAGCCCCAGCCATCGCGGCGGATGGCCAGCGCGCGGTCTTCCTTGTACAGGCGGTGATAGATGTCGCGGTAGCGGTCAAGCAACAACGGACCGAGGCCAAACAGCTTGACCTCCTTGACGTTGTCCTCGCGTGCCAGCACGGTTTCCAGGTAAATCTGCATGCGGGTTTCCGGCGAGCGCCAGCGGAACAGCCGGAAGGCATCGCCGGAGAACTTGGTCTCGGCAAAAAACGAGGGCAAGCCGGCCAGCAGCAACACCAGCACTGCCCACGGTGAAAACTGCACCAGCAGAAAACCATAGCTGAGCAGCGAGATCAGGTTCTGCACCAGCCCGAAGGTCCGGTTGACCAGCGACAACGGCCGGCTGGAAGCTTCGCGGCGGGCGCGGGTCAGCTTGTCGTAGAACTCGGAGTCTTCAAACTGCGCCAGCTCCAGCTGCAGGGCCTTTTCCAGGATCATCACGTTGACCCGCTGACCCAGCTGGGCACGCAGCAGCGCCTGGCACAACGAGATGCCCCGCTGCGCACCCGACATCGCGGCAACGATCACCGCCTCGATGGCCACCAGCTGGAACACCGGCTGCAGTTCGGCCTCACCGCCGGCGCGGGTGAGCTGCGCGGCCGCCACCACCGCATCGATGATCAGCGCGCCGACCCAGGCCATGGCAGCCGGCAGCACACCGGCCAGCAGGGTCAGGATGGCCAGCGCCACGGTCAGGCGGCGACTGGTGGTCCACACCAGGCCAATGGCCCGGCGGCTGTAGCGGAATACGCCAAAAAAACCGCGCGTGGCGGCATCCGGCGGGGGTGGTGGAGAGGTGTGATAGGCCATCGGCACATGTTAACCCGGCGGGCCCCGATGATGGCGGCTGTTTGCCGTCAGAATGGGTGGTTCAGCGTGCAGCAGCCTGGCGGGCTTCGTCTTCCCCGCGGGGGCGCGGCACCACGCAGCGGGGTGTCACTGGTTCGTTCGCCGAACCTGGCGTTTGACTGCATGGCCCGGCATCAAGCCGGCAACAGCGGCGTCCTTATTGTACGCAGGGAATACCCATCAGGTTACTCAGGCGTACCAGGTTCAGCGTGCCCACTCCAAAGCCGACGCCCGAATCGTAGTTCAACACGGCTTCACCACAACTGCCGAAGATGATCTCCAGCACGCCCCAGTCGGTATTGGTAATGTCATTGCTATCGAAGCCATCGCCCCATTTGGTTCCCTGGGTGGAAAACAATTCGGTCACGGTCAGCGTATTGCCATCAAATTCACCGATGCCCTGCATCCACATCTGGTCGCCATTGTCGTAGGTGAACCACTGCACCAGGCCTTTGCCGTTTTCCAGCACTTCCAGAATGATGCCTTCGCCCTGGTGGCTGGGATCGAACCACGACCCGGATAAGGCTGCGTTGGCTGAACCTTGCGAGGATTCACAATCCACCAGCTTGCTGAGCTGCACGTAATTGTGACTTTCCAACAGGTCATAGTCGCCATCTGGCGGATAAATAAACAGGCTGCCACGTTCTTCGCTGGTGCCACAGGTGGGGAAATGAAAAGCCAGCGAACCGAAATCGTTCAGCACCACATCGTCCGGATCAAAACCAGCACCGAAAGTGGGGCCGGTGGGGCGCAACAGTTCATGCACGATAATGCCTTCTCCCACCTGTTCGCCCACGCCAATCATCCACGACTGGCCCGGCCCCTCGCGCGTATAGGAAAACATGTAGACCACGGCGCGCTGGCCGTCCAGCAATTCAACGAAGATGCCCTCGCCGTTGCGGTCCGGGTCAAAAAACGCCGCGCTCTGGCCGGGCACCAGCGTCTGGTCGGCTTCCAGCTCGTTGATCGGGCCGCTGCTCAGCTCCATACGCGACACGGTCAGGCTGCCATTATGGGTTTGTGGCTTGTTGCCAGTAGCAGCTTGCGGGCCAGAAGCCGGCTGGGGATTGATCAGCAAACTATTGCTGCCGGGCCGTACGTTGTAAAACATGATCGGCAGGCTGACCATGCCGGTGGTGTCCCCACCCGGGAAGGGCAGCAGATGGCCATTGAAAAAGAATTCCCAATTAGAACAGTTATCACATTGACTGATGTGCAAATCCAGCGTGGGCGAGGGCATTTCCGGCGTGGTGGCAAAATAATTGCCGAACATGCCTTCAAACCAGCCATCGGGAATTTCGATTTCCCAGCTTTCCGGGTCCTGGATCAACACATCGGCAATGCCGCCAATGGCCTCATCGAAATCGAAACTGCTGCCGCCGTGGTCATCGATATAAATCACCAGCTGGGTGTTTTCGTTCAGACGGCTGGCGGCGGCGGCAATGCCATTGAACAGATCCTGCTTGCTGCCGCCATCGATTTTCTGGATGGTGGAATCCAGCGAACCCCAGGTGTTCTCCAGCGAGGTGGCCACGTTCTCGATATTGTTATGGTGGCGGGGATTGGTCTGCAGGCCGCCGAATACCACCGCTTCGTGCTTGGCACCCTCCATGGTCCACATGATGGCGTCACCCCCATTGCCGGAGGCCACTTGCGGGTGTTCCGACTTTGTACCACCTTGCCCGGAGGCATCGTTGGCGCCAGCAGCCTGCAGGTCCTGCAAGACGTTATTACTGGTGCTGCCGTTGCGGATCACGCCATTGGTGCTGACTATATTGAGGGTACTCAGGCCAGCCAGGCCGTCGGTCCAGCCGGAACCCAGCTTTTCATCAGGAAATTTGTTCACCAGCTCGTCGGACCAGCCGCGCGCTGTTTCTTCCGGGCCACTGGCTGTGCCACCCACCCAGGGTATGCCTTCGCAAGCCCCGCCCGGACCGAAGGCTTTCTCCATGTCGTCCAGCAAGCCGCCGCCATAACAGGAGTTCACCATCAGCTTGACGTCCTTGACTTTGCCGCCGTTGGCATTGATCTGCTCGCAGATATACGCCACCAGTTCATCATCACGGATGGGCCCACTGGTGGTGGCCACGGTGGAGTGGTTGCCGATTTTCTGGCTGGGTGCGGGCACATCATCCGCCAGCGCCGACCCCGCCCAGGCGAACAGCAGGCACAGCACCAGCCGGGCAGACCCGGTTGCGGCAGGCGGCCATGGTATGGCATTTCGGCCGGTCAGCGTGTACACAGCCAAAGCAATGCAACGATCACAGCGGGTGCGCATGAACGGATCAAGAGACATTTTTCAAACCCCCTTTTTGCTGTTAACGACAGACCATTCATCGGGAGGGCAACGCCAGGGCGACCGCGCGCCTCTTTTTAACCTTAGTCCAAACACCTGCAAGCTGCCACTTCGCGGGCGGGGGCAGGTGATGATGCCGCATGTCATTGAACGATTCCCCACAACGGTTGACAGCGCCGCCGCTTTGCCGCACTCTTGCGCCGAGTCTGCAGGTGTCCTCACGACCGCCCGGTCTGGGGATTAAACGGGAAGACGGTGCGCCGGGTTCAATACCCCGCAATTCCGTCGCTGCCCCCGCAACGGTAGACGAAGGCAAGGATCATTGCAGCCACTGTGCCTGGCATGGGAAGGCGATCCTTCACTGGCGGTTGTCACAACGCCCTTCGTAAGCCCGGAGACCGGCCCGCAGTTTTATTCACAGCGTTAATTCGCGGCGGGCGAATGCATGTGAGATTTGGCGGCAGCAGTACCACACCGGCTCGAACCAAACTCCCAATCCCTGCCCCGATGGCGCCAATACCGCGTTCGGGTGAGAACGCCGTGGGAGAAAACATGCAACACCCATTCAGACTGCGCGCGTCCGCCGCCGCATTGTTCAGCCTGTGTTACCTGCTGCCAGCGGCAGCCGACGAATCCCCCAAGGAACTCGACCAGTTGGTGGTCACCGCCGGCCTGGAACCCATCTCACTGGGCGACGTGGCCAGCTCCGTGACGGTGATCACGCGCGAGGAAATCGAACAACGCCAGGTCAAATACCTGGGAGACCTGCTGCGCCAGGTGGCCGGTTTCGCCGTCAGCCAGTCCGGTGGCCCGGGCACGCTCACCCAGGTGCGGGTACGTGGCGCCGAGGCCAATCATTTGCTGGTGCTGATGGATGGCGTGCGCGCCAATGACCCGGCCTCTGCCGATGAATTCCAGTACCAGTATGCGCTGACCGCCAATATCGAGCGCATCGAAATCATCCGCGGGCCACAGAGCGCCACCTGGGGCACCGATGCACTGGCCGGGGTGATCAATATCATCCGCCGCAAGGAGGTGCACGATCAGCACATTGCCCTCAGTGCCGAATACGGTTCCTTCGATACCATCAACCTGGGCGTGGACGGCGGCATCCGCCGCGGGCGGGCGCAACTCAGCGCCGGCCTGGCCTACCTGGACACCGATGGCAGCAATATTTCCCGTCAAGGCGATGAACGCGATGGCGCCGAGAACACCAACCTGAACGCGGCGCTGGACTTTGCCGCCAGCGATGCATGGCGACTGTTGTTTTCCGCCCAGCACGTGGACTCAACCACGGCATTCGACGACTTCGATTATGCACTGACCGGCCTGCCGGTGGATGCCGACCGGGTCACCGAAGCCGAACGCAATTACCTGCGCGCGGAAGTGCAATACCAGCCAGATGAAGCCCGTCTCAGCGGCGGGTTTTCCGTTAACTGGATGGACAGCGAAAACGAAAATATCTCGGATGGCGTGTTCAACAGCTCCACCGCGGCGGAAACCCTGGAACTGCGGTTCAAATCCAGTGTGTTGCTGGGCGACCAGGCGGCCAAGGCGCACCGGCTGACGTTCTTGCTGGAGCACGACGAGGTGGATTTCAGCCAGCGCGGTATCGCCTCGCCCTTTGGTGACCCCAATCAGCAACAGGACTATGAGGCCACCTCCTACGCCGCTGAGTATGTCGGCAACCCGTTTACCGGGCTGAACTGGACGCTGTCAGGCCGGCTGGATGATTTCAGCGATTTTGATCAGGCCAAGACCTGGCAGCTGGCGGTCTCACAGCGCATCAGTCCGGCGCTGCGTGTGCGCGGATCGGTGGGTACGGGTTCCAAGGCGCCCACGTTTACCGAACGCTTTGGCTTTTACCCGGATTTCTTTCTCGGCAACCCGCTGCTGAAACCGGAAACCTCCAAAGGCTGGGAACTGGGTTTCGAGCTGCAATCCGCCAATGAGGATTACCGCCTTGGCGTGGCCTACTTCAGCCAGACACTGGAGGATGAAATTGATGGCTTCGTGTTTGACCTGGATACGTTCTTTTTCACTGCCCAGAACAAGACCAATGACAGCAAACGCAAGGGACTGGAACTGGTACTGGATGGCAACCTAAGCGACGCGCTGTCGTTTTCAGCCTCCTACACCTACGTGGATGCGCACGAGCGCGATGCCACCGGTCAGCCGTTCCGCGAAGCACGGCGGCCACGTCACCTGGCCAACCTCAATGCCAACTACCGTTTTGCCGCAGAAAAGGCCAATGCCAACCTCAATATCAATTACAATGGCACCCAATTGGACAACTTCTTCCCACCACCCTTTTTTGCCCAGCAGCAAGTCGAGCTGGATGGCTTTGTGGTGGTGGACCTGGCGCTGTCCTGGCAGCTGACCGACCGCCTGCAGCTGGTGGGCCGCGTCAACAACCTGCTGGATGAAGATTACGAAGAAGTGTTGGGTTTTGCCCGTCCCGGCAGAGCCCTGTATGCGGGCCTGCGGGGCCGCTTTGCACGTTAGTCTGATTGACAGGCGATTTATCGGCGGGTCGGTAAAGGGCCAACCCGGGAGTGGATTCAGCCAGCCAGGCTGGACCCACTCCCGGGGGAAGCCTCGATACCGGCCCCCGAACCGATCGACCGCAAACCCCAGCGACTGAATCCCCACCACACGTCAACCGCTTCCCTGCAGGCGCGCGCATCAGTAGACTGCTGACCATGCCGCTGCGCGTGTTGCCATCCTCATCTGTACACGCGGTGCCGGCCTAGCCTTTGCGTTGATCAACCGGAGCCGTGCCTGATATGAACAAGCCACAACGCCCGCACCCCCTTCGTATGCTGCTGATTGGATGGCTGGTTCTGCTGCCCACCCTGGCGGCCGGCGATGCCCGTGACGATGCCGAAGTCGAGCGGCTGATGACCATTACGCAGCAGGGTATGGCTTTGTGGAATGTACCTGGCATGGCTGTGGCCGTGGTCACCAGCGATAAAGTGCTGATGCAGCAGGGGTTTGGTCACACCCAGGCCGGCGGCGGCCGCGCGGTCAACCCGCACACGCTGTTCGCCAATGCTTCCACCACCAAGGCCATGGTAGTCGCCGGCATCCTGATGCTGGCTGATGAAGACAAGCTGTCACTGGACGACCGCATCATCACGCACTTGCCCGAGCTGCATTTCGCCGACCCGATGCTGACCAGCCAGCTGACCGTGCGCGACCTGCTGGCCCACCGCACCGGTTTGCCGTCGACGGATTTCTGGACGTTTTTTCACAACATGCCACTGACCGAACAGATCGGCCTGCTGCAGCACACGCCGCCGGAAGCGGGGCTGCGCAGCCGGCTGATTTACCAGAACACCATGTTTGAACTGGCCGGCTTGCTGATCGAGCGTTTGAGTGGTCAGCGCTGGGACCATTTTCTCACCGAACGGTTGTGGCAGCCCATCGGCATGCTGGAGACCTATGGCTCGCGCAGTCAGATCCCGGCCGGCCAGGTTCATGTGATGCCGCATTACTACCTCAACCAACAGGTGGTGGTGGGCGAGTTTGACCTGCCTGCCGACCTGGCCGATGCCGCCGGCTCGGCCTGGACGTCCATCCATGACATGAGCCTTTGGGCACAGTTCCTGTTGCGCGGCGGGGTGACCGAAACCTTTGACCGGCTGATTTCCGAAGAGCGTTTTGGCGAAATGTTCGAACCCCATCAGCTGGCCAGCCCGGCTGACTTTTACCCCACCACTGAACTGACCCAGCCACATTGGCGCAGCTATGGCCTGGGCTGGTTCCAACAGGATTTCCAGGGCCGCAAAATCGACTTTCATACCGGCAGCCTGGGTGGCCTGATCGCGCTGATCGGTCTTGACCGGGACAACGACCGCGCCATGGTGGTGCTGGGTAACCGCGACCATGCCGAAATGCGCCATGCGCTGTTGTGGGAAGTAATGGACACCACCGCGGATGGCCAGCGGCGCGACTGGAACCAGCAGGTATTTGACCTGTACGCCCGGCGGGACGCCGCAGAGGAAAAGAAGTGGCAGGATTTGCGTCAACAACAATTAAAGAACACTCGTCCCAGCCTGCCGGCAGAAGCCTATGCCGGGCGCTATCGCAGCGTGCGTAACGGCGAACTGGTGGTCGAGCGCAATGGCCGCAAACTGAACCTGAACACCGCGCTGGTTGCATTGCAGCTGGAGCACTGGCACCTGGATACCTGGCTGGTAGAGTTTGAGCCGTGGGGCCTGCGCTCATTCGCCACGTTCCGTATCGGGCCGGATGGCCGTGTCACCGAGCTGGAAGTCTATGGCGACACTTTTGAGCGGCTCAAGTCCGAGAACCCCTGACGCGGTGCGGGACGGGGCGTTCCGTCCCGCACCAGCAGCCGCGTTTCAGGCAGGTTGCCCGAATGATTCAAGGATCGGGCATTGTGGCCGTTGATCGCCATCGCATTTCTCCGCCAATGACATCAACCCACTGCGCAGACGCCGCATTTGTTCTATGCGTTGTCCCAATTCTTCAATCTTGGCCAGCGCCAGCGCTTTCACTTCCGCGCTGGCGCGGTTGTCATCGAGATACAGGTTGACCAGCTCCCGGCACTCTTCCAGGTTGAAGCCGGCTTCGCGCGCGTTCTTCACAAAGCTGAGCTCATGCAAGGCCTGCTCGCCATAGCTTCGATAGCCGTTGGCGCCGCGCCGCGCGGGTGTGATCAGGCCAATTTCTTCGTAGTACCGAATGGTCTTGGTGGTAAGCCCGGTCAGGCGGGCCGCCTGGCTAATGTTCATGATGCTGCTCCGCTATCAGGTACTGGCTGGTTTTTGTCTGCCGCCAGGTCGGCGGCAGGCGGTACGGGCCGGCCCCGGTCGGCACGCGGCCGCCAGCGGGTCAGCAACAAGGAGTTTCCCAGCACCATGATACTGCTCATGGCCATGGCGGCGCCGGCCACCACCGGGCTGAGCAGGCCGAAAGCAGCCAGCGGAATACCAATCGCGTTGAACACAAACGCCCAGAACAGGTTTTGCTTGATCTTGCGCCAGGTGGCCGCGGAAATATCAATCGCATCAGCCACCAGCCGGGGGTCGGAGCGCATCAGCGTGATGGACGCGGTTTCCATTGCCACATCGGTACCCGAACCCATGGCGATGCCGACATCCGCCTCGGCCAGCGCGGGTGCATCATTGATGCCATCACCCACCATCGCGATGTGCGGCAGACCCTTCTCTCTCAGCTGCTTGAGCTGGGCGGCTTTTTGTTCCGGCTTCACTTCGGCATAGGCCCCATCCAGCTGTAACTGGCCGGCAATATAATCCACCGGCCCCTGCACATCACCACTGATCAGCCAGGTTTTGATGCCACGCTGATGCAGTTGCTGAACGGCCTCGGCACTCTCGGTGCGCAGTTCATCGGCCAGCGCCAGCACCGTGGTCACCTCGCCGTCCACCGCCAACCACACGCGGGTGGACTGGGCGAAAACCGCTGGCAGGTCCCAGTCCGGAACAGTGATCCCGCGCTGTTCCATCAGGCCGGCATTGCCAATGGCCACTGCGGCACCGTCGACCTGGCCGACAATGCCGTAGCCCGCCAGGGTCTGTACTTCGCTGGCTTCACCCGGTGTGGTGACTGTGGAATCCGCGCCAGTTGCGGCAACAAGCTCCTGTGCCGCGGCCACCATGGCCTGCGCCAGTGGATGGTCACTGTTGCGCTGCAGGCTGGCAGCCAGTGGCAATTTCGACTCGTCACCAAAGCGAGCCACCACGCGCGGCTGACCCACGGTCAGCGTGCCAGTCTTGTCAAACACCACGGCATTCAGCCGGTGCGCTTTTTGCAGGGTATCCACGTCCTTGATCAGAATGCCGTGGCGAGCGGCGGCACCGGTACCGGTGACTATTGCCGCCGGCGTGGCCAGGCCTAGCGCGCAGGGGCAGGCAATCACCAGCACGGCCACCGCAGAGATCAGGGCGTTGGCGAAGTCCCCGGACAGCGCCCACCAGGCCACAAAGGTGACCACGGCAATGGCAATGACCACCGGCACGAAGATGCCAGATACTTTATCCACCAGTTGCTGAATCGGCGCTTTGCCCGTTTGCGCCTGCTCCACCAGCTTGATGATGCGCGCCAGGCTGGTGTCCTCACCTACTGCCGTGGCACGGAGAATCAGGCGGTTGGCGCCATTTACCGAGCCGGCGATCACCGCATCGCCAACGGATTTGGCCACCGGCAGGCTTTCACCGGTAACCAGCGATTCGTCCATATCGCTGGCCCCTTCGGTGATTTCGCCGTCCACCGGCACTTTCTCTCCGGCCCTGACCCGCACCGTTTCGCCGCTGCTGATGTCATCCACATCCACCTGCAGCCAGTCGCCATCGCGCCGCACCCAGGCGCTGTCAGGGCGCAGGGCCATCAGTTCGCGAATGGCGCTGGTGGTGCTGCGGCGGGCGCGGGTTTCCAGCCATTTGCCGGTGGTAATCAGCGTTATCACCACGGCACTGGCTTCAAAGTACAACTGCCCCATTGCCTGGTGGCCCAGGCTCAGCAGCAGGTACACGCTGTAAAAGTAGGCGGCGCTGGTACCGGTGGCCACCAGCACATCCATATTGGCCGAGCCATGACTGAGGCTGCGCCAGGCGCCACGATAATAACGCGCCCCGATAAAAAACTGCACCGGGGTGGCCAGCAGCCACTCCAGCCAGGGAGACAGGTGAGCATTTGGCGGCGTGTCCATAAACAAACCGGCGAACATCGTCACCATGCCTGCCAGCAAGGGCAGGGTCAGCAGCCAGGACAGCAACACGCGGTTGCGCTGCTGCCGGTAGTCCTGCATGACCTGCTGATCCCGTTGCTGCAATTCGGCCTTGCGCGCGCGGGCCGTATCGCCCTGGGCCTGCAGGCGGTAGCCGGCGGACTCAACCAGTTCACGCACGTCGCCAAACGACAGGCTGCCACTGACAAATTCCACGCTCAGCTTTTCGGTGGCAAAGTTGACTTCAGCCTGCAGCACCAGCGGGTGCGCCTGCAGCGCTTTTTCAATTTTGCCGGCACAACCGGCGCAGGTCATACCCTGCACCGTGGCCGTCAGCCGGGACGTTTCCGTGCCATAGCCCTGATCGGCCAGACTGTTTACCACGGTTTTAATGCTCTGATCGCCCTGCAGATTTACCTGCGCGCGCTCCAGCGTGAAATTCACCTCGGCCTCCACACCGGGAAGCTCATTTAACCGCTCACTGATGCCGATGGCACACGCCGAGCAGTTCATGCCTTTCAGCGGCAACGTCAACGACACGTTCATGTTGCAATCTCCTGTTTGACCATCGCCAGGGAAACATTCCCGGGCTCTGGCAGAACCTTAACCTTTACCGTAACTGGAAGGTCAAGCGTTTATTTGGACCGTGTTTGACGCTGCCTGTTCCCGCCCCGCCGGCCGTGTTCTGACGGATCACGGCTTGCACCAGAGAGCTCTCGCCTGGCCAATGCGTGCTTGTTGGCTGGATCGTGGCACTAATGCCCGGCGGGACGCAGGCACGAACGCCAGACCACTCCCGCTATAAGCGGCGGGAGTCGTAGGCCCAGTGCAGCAAAGCCTGCCGTTGCCGGGGACGGCACAACAGGTCACCTTGCATACAATTTTTCTTAAGCTGGCTGATATGGCGGCGCATATTGCCCCAGCGCTTGATCTGGCGCAGGTCATCTTCATGCCGGCGGCCACGGTAGTAACGGCAATACCATTGGAACCAGCCGCGCGGATCGTCCTCGTGAATCCAGCCCTTTTCCCGCCAGTAAGCCAGCGGCTTGGAGGCATCCACCTGGAAGAAGTTCAGCTGGCGATCGTATTTCTCCGGGCTGAGTTTGGCCTCGTCAAACCAGCTGGGCGGGAATTCATCGCGGCAATCGGTCATGTATTTGCCGCCAAACACGCCCATTTTCAGCATTTCCGCCGGCGTCAGCTGGGGTTTGAAGTCGCTATGG
>JBFIHZ010000100.1:0-12073 GCA_041601535.1 Lysobacterales bacterium
CCGCTGACTTCGTAATAGTCCACCTTGCCCAGCGCCACGTCGATGGGCAGCGCATTGCTCAGGTGCTGGTCGTTTTGCGGGTCCGGCGCGGCATCGTAGGGGTGCACATAGCCGACCAGGGCGTTTTGCTGGTGGGCCAGATCCGCCACGGTGGCATTGTCAGGGTAAGGGCTGGCCAGTGCGGTGCCCGGGTAGGCGGAAAAGTCCGGCAGCAGCAGGTGATCATCCAGGCCCAACAGACCGAGATGGCCCCAGTAGCCGGTATGGAATTCCTGCGCATGCAGCAACAGCACCTCGGCGCTGGAAGCCGGGTCCGGGTCGGGTGAAAAATGGCGGATATCGGGAATGCGCTGTTCCTTGTTCACCACCAGGTTGAACACCACGTCCAGGTCCTCGGCGCGGGCCTGCTGCACCAACTGTTGCGGCGTGGTGCGGTAGCTGCCGCCGTAATTCATATGCACGTGCACATCGCCACTGATCCAGCGTTCGGACCAGCCGGCCGGTACATCCAGTGCGCGGTGCTCGATACGCAGCGTGGTGGTGTCGCCGGCGGTGATGGTGGCATTAACGGTTTGTACCTCGTGTTCCAGCCCGAGCCAGGCGGTGATTTCCACCGGACCAGCCGGCAAGGTCAGGCTGGCAGAACCGTTGGAGTGGAAATAGTGGGTTTCCATGCGGGCCTGTTGCCGGTCAAAGGCATCATCGGCGTGCATCCAGCTGTCATCCGGTGCGTAACTGCGGCCATCACTGGCACGCACCGACAGGCGTGCCGGCGCGGCTGTCCCGTTCTCATCGGCCAACTGCAGCTGCAGTGTGCCCATCGGCTGCAGGTAATCGCGCTGCACGGCCTCGATGCGCTGACGGCTGCCGCCGGGAATCTGCTGCACCCACAGCGACAGGCCGCCGGTTTCGTTGGAAATATAGGCGATGGCGCGGCCATCGGGAGACCAGCGGGCCGCGGTGATATCAAAGGCTCCGAAACTCAGCGGCAGCGGATCACCGCCCGTGCTGTGCACTAACCACAGCTGGTGCCACTGACGCCCGTGGTAGGACGACCAGACAATTCGATTGCCGTCCGGTGCCCAGTCGGGGCGGGCCTTCCAGGTGGTTTCTTCGTTATGCACGGCAACCGCGGTGTCATCCTGCCGCAGGCCGCGCCGCCACAAGCCACCGGTGCCATAGGCACTGTCGGGATTGGAAATGAACAGCAGTTCGTTGCCATCGGGTGACCACGACGGACTCAGCTCGTGGTCAAACTCGCTGTAGTAAATTCGTGAATCGGGGTTGCGGCGCTCGGCTTGCAGGCGCTGCCCGTGCAGCGGCATGGCTGCGGTGTCGGCAACGCGGATATGAAAGCGCCCGCTGTCCCGGGTGGACACCCAGGCCAGTTTACGCCCGTCCGGTGACCAGCGTGGCTCGAGGTTGACCGCGCCGTTGTGGGTCAGCGCGCTGACAGCGCCACTGGCCAGATTCAGCAGCTGCAACTCCACCACGTCAGCGTGATAACGGGCAAATGCGATGGATGTGCCATCGGGTGACCAGTCGGGCTGGTAGTCATAACCAGGACCCGCGGTGAGCTGGCGCGCGCGGGTTGAGCCTATGGTTTGCAGCCACAGACTGCCTTGCATGGAATACACCAGTTGCCGGCCATCAGGCGACCAGCTCACCGATGACGGGCCACTGGTGAGTTGCGGCAAGTACATCTCGCGAAAATAATAATTGTGTGGCACATCGATTTGCTTCAGTACGGTTTCCCGTTCAGCATGCAGTGGCGCGGTACTTGCCAGGCAGACCAGGACAAGCAACAGCACAATCGGTTTGCAAAGCGGGCGTATATCAAGCGTGGCGAGCATGGCAGGGTCCCCGGGGGTGCGGATTGGCGGCGGTGGTATGGCTTTCATAACGTAAATGAACAATGATTCTGACCTATATTTATATAGCCATTAACTATCATTGATGAATTATGCATAATTGATAAGAATGTTATCACGGAATCTGCGCCGCGCGACCGGCCAGCGGCACGGCGGCTAGCGGCAACGGCTTTCGCCCTTTTCAACAGGACATTCCCATGACCAGCAACGATCACAGCCCCTACCGCATTCAGCCGGCTACCGTGCAGCAGGCGCCGCTGGTGCATGCCTTGCTGCAGCAGCTGGAAAACAGCTTGGGCAAAACCGGCCAGATTAGCCGCCGGGAGTCAGATGTGGTGACGTTCGGGTTTGGCACCGATCCTTGCTTTGAAGCGTTGCTGGCCTGGCAGGGAGTTGATGGTGGGGAAAGCGCAGCGGCTGAAGCCGTTGGACTGGTGGTGTTATTTCGCGAGTTTTCCACCTGGCGGGGCCGCCCGGGTGTGTACGTGCAAGACCTGTTCGTGGCCCGCCCGGCGCGCGGCACGGGTCTGGGAAAGGCGCTGATGCGGGCTGCGTTTGCGCGCGGCCGGGACTGGGGCGCAACTTACTGCAGGCTGGCGGTGAGCCGGGATAATCCAGCCGCGGTGGCGTTTTATCAAAGCATGGGGTTTGCCGTGGCCGGCGACGACCACATCATGATGCGTGATGGGCTGGCGGGCTGACAGGAGGAATGCACAATGAACCGTAGTAAAAAACCGGTGGATGGCGGTCGCTGGCTTTCAGGTAACGCCGGCTGCCTGTTCGGCCTGGTCTGCGCCGCTCTGACGGTGCTGATGGTGTGCGCGGCTCCGCCCGCGCTGGCCACGGAAGAGCCTGAGGGTGCTCCGGCCAAGCGGCTGGCCGTCACGGCCATTCGCACGGCGTGGATTCCCATGGCTGATGGCACGCGGCTGGCCGCTGACCTGTACCTGCCGGCCGGGATGAAGCCGGGCGATACCTACCCGGTGTTGCTGGAATACCTGCCTTACCGCAAGCGTGAATCGCGCGCCCATCGCTACGGCTTTTTCTCTTACTTTGTGCAGCGCGGTTATATCGTCGCGCGGGTGGATATTCGCGGGACCGGGGAAAGCGAAGGCCGGCTGGTGGCCTATGAATACACCGAACAGGAACAGCAGGACGGCGAACAGGTGATCGATTGGCTGGCCAGGCAGGAGTGGTCCAGTGGCGACGTGGGCATGTTCGGTATTTCCTGGGGCGGCTTTAATTCCATTCATATGGCGATGCGCAATCCACCGGCGCTGAAAGCGATTATCGCGGTGGATGCCACCGATGATATCTACCAGGACGATGTGCATTTCACCGATGGCATCATGCACGCCGATGCGTATGAAATGCGCCAGGATATTGACAATGCCATCCCGGGTGCACCGGATTATGTGATTGATGAAGCCTATTTCACCAACCGCTTTGATACCGAGCCGTGGTTTCTGATCTACAAGCGGCAACAACGCGACGGGCCATTCTGGGACCGTGCCTCGCTGAATGAAGATTACAGCGCCATCCGCATCCCGACCTGGGTCATCGGCGGCTGGTACGACGGTTACCGCGACAGCGTGCCACGCATGCTGCAGCACATGAAGGCGCCGGTAAAGGCACTGCTGGGCCCCTGGCACCACACCTTTCCCCACTGGGGCTATCCGGGCGAATCGATTGAATGGCGCGCCGACGCGGTGCGCTGGTTTGATCACTGGCTGAAAGGCAAGGATACCGGCATCATGCGGGAACCAGCCTTGCAGGTGTTTATCCGTGACTGGCATCCGCCTGGGCTGACCCTGGACGAGGTGCCGGGCCAATGGCGCAATGAAGCCGGCTGGCCGCTGCGGCACAGCCAGCAGCAGACCCTGTACCTGCAAGCCAGCCATGGCCTGGGTGAGACGCCGTCAACGGCCGCGGTTCATTCGCTGGATTATCGCGCCGACGTCGGCGTGGAGGCGGCCGGCTCGGTGATGTGGTGGGGCGACCTGCAGGCCGACCAGCGGCCGGTGGATGCCTACAGCCTGGTGTATGAAACCGGGCCGCTGGAAACCGCGGTCACCATCCTGGGATTTCCGCAGGTGCACCTGCGGGGCGCGGCCGATGCGCCGTTGGCCCACTGGATTGCCCGGCTGGGTGATGTGGCGCCGGACGGCCGTGTGACGCAGGTCACCGGTGCCGCGCTGAATGGCGCACATCGGGACTCGGCCGAAAACCCCAAGGCCCTGGTGCCGGGCGAGATGACCGAGCTGGATATCGAAATGCATTTCACCTCCTGGCGTTTCCCCGCCGGACACCGCATTCGCGTGGCGATTAATAACAGCCAGTGGCCGATGTTCTGGCCGACGCCGTATGCCATGACCACGCAGCTCGAACTGGGGGGCAGGAACGGCAGCCGGCTGGTGCTGCCGCTGTTGACCGAACAGCCGCAATCGGTGCCGGAGTTCGCCCCGGTCAGGGGTGAAGACCCCAGCCCGGAAGGATTTGGTGAATCCACCGCCGAAACCGCATCCGGGTACGCGGAAATTGCCGAGATCACGCACGACTTCCGCACCAACAGCACGCGCCTGAGCGCCACCAACAGCGGCAGCACGGAGTACCCCTGGGGCCTGGAGCGGTACAGCGACTTTCTACAACACCAGGTTGCGGTGAACGACCCGTCGCGGGCATCGGTGAACAGCGAGTACAGCACCGAAGTCAGGCTGGAAGACCGGTTGCTGAAATGGACCGGCTTGCTGGAATTTTCCAGCGATGCGGAAAATTTCCATTATCGTTACACCCGCCGGCTGGAAGAGAACGGCGAGGTGTTACGGGAAAAGCACTGGAACGAAGTCATCCCGCGCGATTTCAACTGAGCCCGCCAGCGGGCACAAAAAACCCCGCGGCAGTTGCCTGCCGCGGGGTGGATAGTGCCGTGAACGCGGGGTCAGGGCTTATGCTGGCCCCGTTTCACTTATGCCATGCGGCGGAAGCCCACCAGGCCAACACCCAGCATCAACAGCGCCAGGATGGCCATGCCGTACTGGCTCAGCGTGGGGATGCCTTCGAAGAACACCGTGTTGGTGATGGTGCAGCTATGGCCCTGGCCAACGCTCACCTCAAACGACTCGCAGCCGTTTTCAACTTCGATGGAATCATCGTAAACGAACTCGTACGCTCCGCAAGACGTGGTCGGATAGTCCGGGATGACCGTGGCGATCAGGCCGACATCATTGGGGCCGGTTTCACCACCACAGATCACGTAATACTCAAAACCGTTTTTGCCAGCAGGCTGTTCGGCCGTCGGTGAATCGGTATGCGGACCGAGAACCGGGCAATCAAACGAGATAATGGGTGAAGAGCAGCCCAGCTCGATGGTGATGTCAGAGCTTACGTCCTGGAAATCACTGCTGTTAACCACCCAGTCCTTGTAGATGTTCACTTCCACCGGATCGGGATAGTTGCGGATCACACACTTCATGGCCGCGCCGTTCTCGCCATCGGCCGTAATATCCTCCCACACGCAGGGCCCCTCAAAGAACTGATCTTCGTACGGCGTGCCGGCATAGATACCGGACGGCCCACCCACATCACAATCGGTGTTGGCATTGCCGGCGCAGTTATACGAGCCGGTGTAGCCGGCAGCGGCCTGTTCGGTGACGGTGCAGTCCAGTTCGCCGTCGGTGTAGCTTTCAACCACAAACTTCACTTCAAACTGGCCGCGGCCGAAGTTGCCCTGGTTATCCGGGAACACGGTGGTTTCCTGATCCAGCGGCAGACCGGTATTGCACGACAGTGCCAGCGTCACCGGCACATCGTTGTTGCCGTCCATATAGCGCTTCTGCACCTCGAAGGTGGCGCGGGTGGGTGCATTGGTGATGGTGCAGGCATACACACCCTGGTCTGCGGTCGGGTTGACGTCACACTCGGCGGTGCGGGAATACTCGAAGTAGCCGGACGGTACCTGCTCGGTCACCGTGCAGCTGGTGCCGCCACCGGTCAGGTCGAAACGCTGTACCGTCAGTGAGGTGGTGGTAGTGCCTTGTTGCGGGTTGTACACCAGCAAACCGGAGCTGTCGGAACAGTTCAGCGTGACCTGGACCGGACCGCCGTCACCGCTGGTGTATTCCTTGAACACGCGGAAAGTAGCGGTCGGCCAGCGGATGGAGGTGGACTCGGTGACCGAGTCGTCGCCGGTATTGATAAAGGTCTCGCCGCCGCCGCTGGATTCTACCGTGGCGGTGTCGCTGATCACATCGGTGCCTTCATCCGCGGCCAGGGGTACGTCAATGACCACGGTCAGCGTCTCTGAACTGCCGGCCGGAATGCTGACGGTCCAGTTGGGCGCAACCCAGTTGCCGCTGCTCGGGGTCACTGAATCCAGCGTGACGTTGGCTGGCAACGTGATGGTGTCGCTGATCACCAGGTCGGTGACGTCGGACGGGCCATTGTTGGTGGCCGTGACGATATAGGTCAGGTTGTTGTCACCTGAGCCTGCTACCACCGGGTCGATGGATTCGCTTTTCTCCAGCGTGATGTCCACTACGCGGCTGATGGTGGTGCCTTCCGAGCCGGCGTTATTGGCGCCATCCGGGTCGGTTTCGTTAGCCGCGGCGGAGACGTTATTGGTCAGCACCGTGCCATCGGCCAGGCTGGCGTCCACGGCTACCTCTACCGTGTACTGGGCGCTGCCGCCGGCCGCGATGGTGCCCAGTGTGCAGGTCGGTGCGCCAGCCGGGTCTTCGTCACAACCGGTGGTAGCCACCAGGGTTACGCCGGCCGGCAGGGTCTCGGTCACCACCACGCCGCTGGCATCCGATGGCCCGGCGTTGTTCACCGTGATGGTATAAGTCAGGTTTTCACCGGCCACCGCCGGGTCTGTGTCGTCGGTTTTGCTTACTGACAGGTCGGCTGAGCGGGTCACCTGGGTGTCCTCACCAGTAGAGTTATTGCTGGTGTCGGGATCGCCCTCGCTGGCTGTAACGCTGGCGGTGTTGGTGATGCTGCCTGCGGCAGTACTCGCATCCACCGAGACTTCCACCGTGTACTGGGCAGACCCGCCGTTGGCAATGTTGCCCAGCGTACAGGTAGGAATGCCAACCGGATCTTCAGCGCAGCCGGTGGTGCTGATCAGTGTTACGCCGGACGGCAGGGTGTCGGTGACCACCACGTTGGTGGCATCAGCCGGGCCTGCATTGCTTACCTCGATGGTATAGGTAATATTATCCTGCCCGGCCACGACCGGGTCGGCGCTGTCCGTTTTGGTGATGGACAGATCTGCATTGGTGTCGTCATTCAAAATGGTGGCAGTGCCGATATCGTCGTCGATAAAGAAACTGGGTGAGCCCACCGATGGGTTGTACAATTCAAGGCTGAAATTCTCGTCCGGCTCGACATCGATGTCACCGTTTACTGTGACATCCACAAAATAGGTTTCTATTCCGCCGTCGCCGTTGACCTGGAAGTTGCCGCTGTTGTCGTTGTAATCATTGTCGGCAAGTGTGGCTGTGCCTTCAAGCAGCCGCCATTGAACCGTTGCGGCAACCCGAAAGTCGCACTGGCAGGTAATCTCGAATTGCACATTGGTCGTGCCGGCATCGCCTTCGCTGACCACTGGGTCGCTGATGGCAGTGATGCGTGATTCGTTAGCTCCGGCAAAAGCCGTTAACGGCATCAGCAAAAATAGCAAAGCGCAGGCCAGTAACCTGATTCTGACGGTCAGCTCATTCATGGTCTCTCCCTTCTGGTGGTTTTGTTCTGTTGGTTTTGGGCTTCCCGCGCAACAGGCGCCCAGTGGTTTGCTCCGGCCAGCCCACTGAAACGATGCAGGATTGTTTAATCGGAAAAGGAATTGCAGGTGCACTCGAAGACCCTGATTATTCAGGAAATGTAAAGATGTGTCAAAGAAGGTTCGGCCTCAAACGGAAATACGGAGGTCTGGCCAGCACCCAGGCTACAACATGGGTGGGTTGGTTTTGCCGATCGCCGCTGCAGTCTGGTGGGGTAGGCAGACTACCAGGGCACTGACCACTTTTTGCCTCGTGCCCCTGCGTGCCGTACGGAGAACAGAGGCCGGAATGGAAGCTGGCAGGAATAAAAAAACGGCCGGGCGAACCCGGCCGTGCAGGGCAAAAGGATATTTCTAGGGACAGAAACTGCGGATCGCGTGTGACTCCTGCGCAGCATCCATCCACAGGTAGGTATCATCGTCGCTGAAGACGTAGTAGGCCGTGTCGTTGGGTAACAACAACACGGTGATGCCACCGTAACCGGACATAAACGGTATCCAGGTGTCATTGGTGCAGCTGATATTGGCCTTGATCTCATGGGCCCACATGCCGTTGTTGTATTTGAAATCGGCCAGGGGGTCCAGGCCGCGGTCGGACGGGTCGCGCTGCATGGTGGCTTCAAACTCCAGCCCATCCACCACCAGCTGACCGTTGATGCGGCCATCGTCCACATTGAAGAACTCGGTGATCTTGGCCACGTCGTCGCGCAGGTAGCTCATGCCCCAGCCGGTAAAGGGCTGTTGCACCGAGTCATAGGTGCGGCGTGAGACCTGGGCCGTGGGGCTGATGCCGATCGGCCCAAGAATTTCACCCACCAGCAGATCCTGGAAGATGTCCTTGCCACTGCCTTCCAGGGCTTTGAGGTGGCTGTTCATCGCGGTACCCAGAATGTAGGTATCGGAGGTGTGGTAAACCCATTGGGTGCCCGGCGTGGCATTGCGCGAGTACTGCGTGCAGCTGTAACTGATCTTGCTGGCATGGTCTTCGGCCAGGAACAGGCCGTTGGTGTGCAGCTTGCCTTCGTCACTCATATACAGGCTGCTGCCGTAATTGCCGGTGCCCATATCGATCACGTGGCCGTATTGCACATCCCCCCAGTTGCCATCGGCAGCGCAGTCGGACACCTGGCTGGCAATGTTGCTGCCCATAAAGCCGGGATACTTCAGTTCCATGCGCATCAGCGCCAGGCCGGCAAACACACTTTTAGCAGTGGAGTAGGACGGCAGCACCAGGTTGTTACAGTACGGGTAGGTGCCGTTACGGGTCTGGCAACCACCGGTGTAGTGCACGCCGTCAATGATGAAACCGAACAGTGTCATATGGGCCGGGTCGGTTTCGGCGGCACTGCCAAACTGGCTGGGGTCAGCACCGGGATGATCGGTCGCCAGCTCGGCAATGGGTTTGACCGGCATGCGGTTATTCACTTCCTCCTGGTAGTCGGCGCGCAGGCCATCGGCATTGCTCACGCTGGCCGGGGTATAGCTGGCGCTGAGCGAGCCCCACATGTCGAACTTGTAATACAGGCAGGTTTCGCTGGAGATCTGGTAGGCCACGCGGGACGTGGAGCCATCGTCCTTGAACAGGAAGGTCATCACGCCATTGTGCATGCAGTTGGCGTTTTTCTGATGCAGGCTGAACGGCAAGGAGGCGCGGCTGTAGCCGTTGTCGCTGTTTTCCTTCCATACGCGACCGGCTTCCAGGATGTATTCCCATTCCGGGTGGTTGTCGGTCATGGTGCCGCGCTCAACCGGGAACAGGTGGGTGCCGGTCTGTACAAACTCGAAATTGAATTCCGGCAGGTGCTTGCGCGTGGCATCACCGTTGTTGGTGTAGCGGTAGGTGTCCTTGTGCTCGTCAAAGTCGCCGCCGGTGGCCTCGCCAAACAGTTCCAGCGAACCTTCAAATACGTGCACCGGCTGGGCCGCATCGGCGGGCACCGCGTAAGCGGACAGGTCCACCCGGCTGCCCGGATCGGAGCCGTTGACCAGCGTGTTGTACGTCAATGCCGAACGGCTGACGTTGCCGGAACCACTGAGCGGGTCGAAATTCGGATCGAAGCCGCCGCCGCCCGGCTCGGTGCCGTTACCGCTGGTGGTCACTGCCACGTTGGCCTCATCCGGGTCATTGGAGGGAATATTCAATGTGTCGGACGATGAACCGGTACTGGTCGGGGCAAAGCGCACCGTAACACCACAGGAAGCGGATGGCACCAGGGTGGCGGAGGAGCAGTTATCGGTCTGTAATGAGTAGGGTGCCGCCAGGCCATTGAGGCTGCCAATTACCAGGTTGGCATTGCCGTCGTTGCTGATGGTCAGCGAACGGTCGGAGGTGGTGTTGATATCGACGTTACCAAAGGCCGCATTACCGCTGACCGTGATGTCCGGTTCCGGGTTGCCGCCGCCTGGCGTGCCGGAGACGGTGATTTCATCGCCCCAGCAGTAATCGCCGGCGTTGGCACCGGTAGCGCGAAAACGCACCTGCAGGTTGGCATTGTCATCGGCGCCCGCCGGTGAAACCGTGTTGCTGAAAAACGTGCCGTTGTCGTTGCCGTTGTGCACTTCCACCACCACCGTCCAGGAACTGCCGCCATTGGTGGACACTTCCGCGTAGCAATCATCCGCGCTTTCCAGCGAGGTGGCCGCGAGGTTCATGGTGACGCTGACGTTCTGATAGCCGGTGCTCGGTACGGCCAGCGAGGATATCGCCGTGGCTTTATGCCGCAGGGAGTACTGGCCAATGGCTTGCGAGCCATGGACGACGATGTCGCCGCTCAATGACCAACCGTTGGCGTTACCGTCTTCAAAGTCTTCGTGGTGGATGACATCGGCAAAAACCGGGGAAACAGAAAAAACGCAGATAAAAAACAATGCGCAGGCACGCGGAATCCTGGAACGGTACATCTCAGCTCTCCCATGATGGTCAGAACCACATGCTGCAATGATCGCCAGCATCCTGCCGGGAACCGTGCCCGAAAAATCCTCGTGAAAATCCTGCAGCTGATGTGGGCTATAAAAAAATAGCAACGGCTTGCGTTGGCGTATAGGTCCAGCCGCCGGGTTGTGATACGTCCAGATGCGGAAAAGCCCCGTCAGACGGGGCTTTTCACGTTATGCCGGGCCGTTGCGATCAGGCCCGAATTAGTCATTGAAACATCAGAACCTTTGCGCCCAGCGCACACCAAAGGAGCGCGGACGGATAATGTTCTGGTTGAAATCCACGCCGCTCGGGCTGAAGTAACCCGGGTCGCCGATATCCACCTGGCCGCGTTTGTCGCCGATGTTATTGGCATAAAAGGTCAGGGCCCAGTTGCCCTTGTCGATACCGGCCGACAGGTTGACCACCGCGTAGGAGTCCATCTTGCGGCGGGCTTCCACATCAAGATCGTTCCAGGCGCTTTCACGGTAGGAGATGGCAGCCTGGGCAAAACCGGGCAGGTCACCCATATTGAAAGTGAAGCGGGCAATACCGGTCAGCTGCAACTCCGGAACATACGGCATGGCGGTGCCTTTGGGCGCAGTTGGCGGCAAGCCTTCCACGCGGTCGGCGTCAATGCGCCAGAAATCCTCGCGCAGCTTGGCGTCGTTATAGGAACCGGCAAACGACAACGTCAGGTTGTCCGTGGCAGCGAAATCCAGATCCCATTCAATACCCTTGGTGCGGGCATTACCCACGTTCTGGATGATGGTCAGGTTGGATACGCTGAAATCGAGGAAGCCAAACTGGAAGTCTTCCCAGTCCACCATGTAAGCCGCGCCGTTGAAGCGTACGCGGCCATCGGCCCAGGTGGTTTTCCAGCCGAACTCGTAGTTGTACACCCAGTCCGGCTCATACTTGGGGATGCCGGGCACGCGGGCGCGGTTTACACCACCGGCCCTGAACCCTTCGGAATACGTCAGGTACACCATCTTCTGGTCGTCCAGGCGGAACTCGATACTGCCCTTGTAGGCCACGTCATCGCCTTTTTGCACATCATCAAGGATGCCGGTATCAAAACAGGGGTATTGCGGCGTGCCGTTGACCCGGTCTTCAACAAAATCACCGTTTTCATCGTAAAAGCCGGTGCAATGCCCGATAAATCCGTTGAAACCGAACAGCGAGTTTTCGTAGTCAAACACGCGGGCGCCACCGACCAGAGTGATGTTTTCGGTGATGTCGAAATACACCTCGCCAAATATGGCCTTGTCGCGGTCAATACGGCGCTGGAAGGTTTGCCAGGTGGTTACGCCGCCTTCAATCACCGAGTTGGCCGGGTCCATATCCGGCACCACCCACTGCAGGTCGAACAGATGTTCCTGACGCTGGTAGAACAGCCCTACGGTCCAGCGCAGACGCTGATCGGGCGAGGACTGCAGGCGCAGTTCATGGCTCTTGCGGTTGAAGTTCTCATCGCCATCCACGTACTGCGATGGATCGGCGCAATCG
>JBFIHZ010000101.1:0-12025 GCA_041601535.1 Lysobacterales bacterium
GTAACTTCTGCGCCATTCGCAGCGTCTTGTTACTGATCCATCGAAGGATGCCATCTGTTCTGGCTTGTTTTTTGCATAGAACTGTTTAACAGCAATAACGGCGGGGCTGGCACATGACGTCCGGCATATGAGTGGCCTGATTGAGCTGTGTTAGTGTACTAGTTAAATAAAACACCTGGGTGACAACTTCATGAACAACAGACCGATTGGCACCTGCAGCAAGCTGACATTGGGCAAGTTGACACTGGCCGCTGCGTCACTGCTTGCACTGCTGCTGACGCAGGGCTGCATGGACCAGGCCAATGGCAGTGTAGAGGACGAAGCGGAAGCAGTTGCCGCCATCCCGGTGGAAACGGCGCGGGTGACCAAGGGGGATGTGGCGGCTTTCTATTCGGGTACCACCACCATTGAAGCGGATCAGCAGGCTACCGTGGTCTCGCAGATCACCGGGGTCGTCCTCGAGGTATTTGCCGAGGAAGGTGATTTCGTGCAGGCCGGTGATGAACTGGCGCGGGTCGAGACCGACCGCTACGCGCTGGAGCTGGAGCGCGGCAATGCCACGCTCAAACGCCTCGAAATGGATTACCAGCGCAAGAAGGAATTGTTTGACCGCAAGCTGGTAAGCGCGGAGGATTTTGAGCGCGTCAGCGCGGAGTACGAAGCGCAAAAAGCGCAGGTTGGCCTGGCTCAGCTGGACCTGAAATATACCCGCATCAAGGCGCCGATTGCCGGTTATGTGTCCGAACGGCTGGTGCGTGCCGGCAACCTGGTGGAATTGCACCAGCCGGTGTACCGCATCACCAGTTACGACCCCTTGCTGGCCGTACTGCACGTGCCGGAACGGGAGGTGGGCGTGCTGCGCAAAGGCCTGGAAGTGTCGGTGCGCCTGGACGCCTTGCCGGGGCAGAGTTTTTCCGGTGCGGTTACACGCATCAGCCCGGTGATTGACCCGGCCACCGGCACGTTTCGCGTGACGGCTGAAATCCGTGACCCGGAGCAGCGGGTCAAACCCGGGCTGTTTGGCCGCGTCGATATCCTGTATGACCGCAAATCCAATGTAGACGTCATTCCCCGATCCGCGGTAATCACCGAGGACGAAGTCAGTCACGTGTTCGTGGTGGAGGCCAACGGCAATGCCAGCCGCCGCACGGTCAGCCTGGGTTACGAGCGCGACGGGGTGGTGGAAGTCATCGACGGGCTGAGCAGCGGTGAAACCGTGGTCACTGCCGGCAAGGGCAGTTTGAACGATGGATCACGCGTCGAAGCCATCAATGTCACCAGCGACATCCCACAAGCCTGAGGCCCTCCGGCTGGCCCGGGCTGCGGCGCATTGCAGCAGTCCGGTCCGGTGGGTGCCAAGCGAGACTTTGCAATGAGCGTAAAAACCCTGAAGCTGGTGGAAATTGCAACCCGGCGGCACGTGGCCATCTCGATGGCGGCTGTCAGCCTGGTGTTATTCGGGCTGATCGCCCTCAGGGACCTGCAGGTAAACCTGCTGCCAGACCTCTCCTATCCTACGCTGACGGTTCGCACCGAGTACCAGGGCTCAGCACCCGAGGAAATTGAAACGTTGCTCACACGGCCCGTAGAGGAGGCCGTGGGCGTGGTTAAAAACGTCATCGCCGTGAAATCGGTGTCCCGTGCAGGCCAGTCAGACGTGATGCTGGAGTTTGCCTGGGGTACCGACATGGACCGCGCCGGGCTGGAGGTGCGGGAAAAGCTCGAGTTATTGCAACTGCCGCTGGAAGTCAGCCGGCCGTTGTTGTTGCGTTTCAACCCCGCCACCGACCCGGTGATGCGCTATGGCCTGGTACTGCAAAACTCGGGGCCTGCTATCGATGAAACCGGCCTGAAAGTATTGCGGCGTTATGCCGACGAGGAAATCAAAAAGGCGCTGGAACCGGTGGAGGGTGTGGCCGCGGTGAAGATCAGCGGCGGGCTGGAAGATGAAATCCAGGTGGACATCGACCAGCGCAAGATGGCCCAGCTCGGATTGTCACTGGATACCCTGATCGCCCGCCTGGCGGCGGAGAATGTCAATGTCTCTGCTGGCCGGCTGGAGCAGGGCGCGCAACGCTACCTGGTGCGCACCATCAACCAGTTCGCATCAGTACAGGAGTTCGGCTCCATGGTGGTTGCCCCGGGCGAGACGCGCCCGGTGTATTTGCGCGATATAGCCCGGGTCACTGCCGGTTACAGCGAGCGTGAGGCGATTATCCGCATGAATGGCCGCGAAGCGGTGGAAATTGCCATCTACAAGGAAGGCGATGCCAATACCGTCAACGTGGCGCAAGGTGTTCGGGCACGGGTTGATGCACTGGCGGAAAAACTGCCTGCTGACATGCAGCTGAACCTGGTGGACGATCAGTCGGTGTTTATCGACCGGGCCATACGCGAAGTGGTCAACGCCGCGCTGCTGGGTGGGCTGCTGGCCGTGCTGGTGATTTTCGTATTCCTGCGCAACCTGTGGTTCACCTTCATCATCGGTTTGTCCATACCGGTGTCCATCATCGCTACGTTTTTCCTCATGGGGCAGAGTGGCATTTCACTGAATATCATGTCGCTGGGCGGTATCGCGCTGGCGGCGGGCCTGCTGGTGGACAACGCCATCGTGGTGCTGGAAAACATCTCCCGCCACCGCCAGGCAGGTGCCGGCCTGGTCAGCGCGGCCCGTCAGGGCGCCAGCGAGGTGGGCGGTGCCGTGATTGCCTCCACCCTGACCACGGTGGCGGTGTTCCTGCCACTGGCGTTCGTGGATGGCGTGGCCGGGCAATTGTTCCGCGACCAGGCTTTGACGGTTACTTTTGCGTTGATTATTTCCCTGTTTGTGGCGCTGACACTGATACCCATGATGGCCTCCCTGCGGGGCCATAATGCACACCTGGTGCAGCCGGGTTCCAGCCGGTTCGGCAACCGCGTGCAAGGTTTGTATCAACGTTGCCTGGGGCGCGCCCTGCAACACCGTGCCATTACCCTGGCGCTGGCCGCCGGTTTGCTGCTGCTGTCGGCTGGCGTGTTGCGGGGCCTTGGCACCGAACTGGTACCGCAACTGCAGCAGGGCCGCTTCGAGGTGATGCTGGAGGCAGCACCGGGCTCACCGCTGGAGCAAACCGACCAGGTGCAGGTATTGATGCAAGGTGAAGCCGCGCAGCAGGCCGGCGTGCAACTGGTGTACGGTGTGGCCGGCTCGGGCAACCGCATCGACGCCAATCCCACCGAAAGTGGCGAGAATATCGCCCGGATGCTGGTCGCCATGCAGCCCGCAAGCTCGGCGCAGGCGGAGGACAGGGTGATTGCCAGCCTGCGTGAAACGGCCCGTGGCGTAGCGGGCCTTGAGGCCACCTTTGCGGCACCGGAACTGCTCAGTTTTGACAAACCACTGGAGATTGAAATCCAGGGTTACGACCTGGCCGCCTTACGCCGCAGCAGTGACGCGGTGCTGGCGCGCTTGCGCACATCGGACCGGTTTGCCGACATCGAATCCAGCCTGGAGCGCGGCCATCCGGAAATCCAGATTTACTTTGATCAGGAACGGGCTGCGGCCCTGGGGCTTACCGTCAAGGAAGTATCCGACCAGGTGGTGGGGAAAATCCGTGGGCGGGTGGCCACCCGCTACAGCTGGCGGGACCGCAAGATCGATGTTCTGGTGCGGGTGGGCGAGGAGGACCGCCAATCCATTGCAGCGGTGCGGGAACTGATCGTCAACCCGCAAAGCAGCCGGCCGGTGCCGTTAAGCGCGGTGGCCGACATCCGCGTGGCCGAAGGGCCGGCGGAGATCCGCCGCAGTGACCAGGAGCGGGTGGCACTGATCCAGGCCAACCTCGCCCACGGTGACCTGGGCGCCGCCGTGGCCGAAGCCCGGCAATTGTTGGACGGCATGACCCTGCCGTACGGACAGTCAATGCGCATCACCGGCCAGAGCGAGGAAATGGAAGCGTCATTTGATTCGCTGATGTTTGCCCTGGGCCTGGCCATCTTCCTGGTCTACCTGGTGATGGCGGCGCAGTTTGAATCCATGCTGCATCCCTTTGTCATCCTGTTTTCCATACCCCTGGCGGCTGTTGGCGTGGCCCTGATGCTGTGGTTGACCGCCACGCCGCTCAGCGTGATCGTGTTTATCGGCCTGATCATGCTGGCTGGTATCGTGGTCAATAACGCCATTGTGCTGGTGGACCTGATCAACCAGCTGCGTGAGCGCGGCATGGAACGCATGCAGGCCATTCAGCAGGCAGCGCAGCTGCGGCTGTGTCCGATTATGATGACCACGCTGACCACCGTTCTGGGTTTGTTGCCAATGGCGCTGGGCCTGGGGGAGGGCGCCGAAATGCGCACACCGATGGCGCTTACCGTGATCGGCGGGCTGCTGACCTCCACCGCGCTGACATTACTGGTGATACCGGTGATGTATTCGCTGCTGGACCGCCGTGCCGAGGGCTCTGTCCAGCATCGGGGCGACGCTGCCGGCGAGAGTGCGGCCGCGGACTGGGATGCGGCCGACACGGTGTTACCAGCGGACGGCCCCGCGCCGGCGCGGAACTGAACCATGGCCCCCGCCCGTCTGGCGCTGAACCGCCCGGTGACCGTGGTGATGTTGTTTGTCTCCATGGTATCCATTGGCCTGATTGCCAGCCGTTTGCTGCCGCTGGAGTTCTTTCCGGCGGTGGATGTGCCATTCGTTATGGTGGATATTCCCTACCAGGGCTCAGTCCCCAAGGAAGTGGAACGCGAAATCACCCGCCCGGTGGAAGAAGTGCTGGCCACGATCAGCGGCATCAAGCGCATGGAAACCTATTCCACTGCCAGCGGCGCACGCTTTGAGGTGGCGTTCGACTGGGGCACCGATGTGGCGGTTAAAGCAGTGGAAGCGCGTGAACGCATTGAAGGTATCCGCAATCAGTTGCCGTCCGACCTGCGCCGCATCAACGTGCTGAAATTCAATTTCACCGATCAACCGGTGCTGACGCTGCGCATTTCCAGCGAACGGGATTTGTCTACCGCGTACGACATGTTGATGCGCCGCTTGGTGCGGCCGCTGGAACGTATCCCCGGCGTGGCGCGGGTGGATTTCCAGGGGATTGAGCCGCGCGAAATCCGCATCGATCTGATCGCGGACCGGGTGGTGGCGCACGGTATTGACCTGCTGGATCTGCAGCGCCGCCTGCAACAGGTGAATTTTTCCGATTCCGCCGGCCTGATCCGTGACCAGGGCATCCGCTACCGGGTCAACCCGCGGGGTGAGTTCCGCACTATTGAAGAAATTCGCCAGCTGGTGATCAATGACCATGGCCTGCGGCTCAGTGATATCGCCGAGGTGACCTACGACAGCAAGCGCCGCAATTATGCCCGTCACCTGGACCGCAAGTACGCCATCGGCGTGAGCATCTTCAAGGAAAACGGCGCCAACCTGGTGGACGTGGGGGCGCGTGTGCTGGAGGAGGTCAACCGCATCGGCCAGACAACGGAAATGCAGGGCATCAATTTATTTTTCCTGGAGAACCAGGCCGAGGGCGTTACCCAGTCATTGAGCGAGCTGCTCAAGGCCGGACTGCTGGGCGCATTATTGTCCCTGTTTGTGCTGTACTTTTTCCTGCGCCATATGCCCACCACGCTGATGGTGTCGCTGTCGGTCCCGCTGGCCATTACCATCACCCTGGGTGTGATGTATTTTCTTGGCCTGACGCTGAATATCCTGTCCATGATGGGCCTGATGCTGGCCATTGGCATGCTGGTGGATAACGCCGTGGTGGTCAGCGAAAGCATTCAGTCGGAACGCGACAAAACGCCGCACGATCCCCAGGGTGCCGCCTTGCGTGGTGTAAGCAGTGTCGGCCTGGCGGTAGCCGCCGGTACCCTGACCAGTGCGGCCGTGTTCTTGCCCATTATCTTCGGCGAGCAGGACCAGATATCCATTTTTCTCACCCACGTGGCGGTGGCCATCGTGGTATCCCTGTCGGTGTCCTTGCTGATTGCGCAAACCCTGATACCGCTGCTGGCCTCGCGCATGGCGGTGCAGAAATACCGGCCCAACCACTGGATCGAATGGCTCAAGGCGCGTTACGTCAGGCTGTTGCGCTGGAACATGCGCCATCGCTGGTGGGCCGCGCTGGCCGTGGTGCTGGCGCTGGGCTCGGTGGCACTGCCCATCAGCCTGGTGGAAACCAACATGTTTCCTGAAAACCAGTCACGCCGGCTGTTCCTGAATTTCTGGCTGGACGGGCATTATCCGCTGGAGCGCATCAAGCAAGCGGTCGACCGGGTGGAAAATTACCTGTATGAAAACCAGCAGCAGCTCGAGATCCGCGCGGTGTACACCTATTACAACGAAGAAGGTGAGGCCATTTCGTCCATTCTGCTCAACGACGATGGCGAATCTGGCCGCTCATCCCAGGACATTGCCAAGGAAATCCTTGAAAACATGCCGAAAATTGCCATTGGCCGGCCGCAGTTCGGTTTTGAACGTTCCGGTGGTGGGGAAAACCTGGGCATTTCGCTGACCGGCTCCAGCAGCGAGGTGCTGGAAGAGCTGGCCGAGGATGCCGTCAGGCTGTTGGCCGCGGCCGAGGGTCTGGGTGGCGTGGTAGCCGATACTTCCGCCGGTGACGAGGAATTGCAGGTGCGGGTCAACCGCGAACGTGCCAATTTGCTGGGCTTTTCCACCCAGGACGTGGCCCAGGTGGTGGCCATCGCACTGCGCGGCGCGGACCTGCGTGAGTTCAAGGGCGAGGAAGGCGAAATTCCGGTCAGGTTGCAGTTTCGCGAACAGGACCGCTCCGGCCTGGATGATCTGCGCGACCTCAAGGTGCGCAATGCGCAGGGCGCGGACGTGCCGCTGGCAGCCATGGTGGACGTCGCGCAGCACACCGGGCCAACCCGCATCCAGCGCATCAACCGGTCGACCGGTGTCCGCGTGACGGCTCAGCTGGACGGCATCAGTACCGACCGGGCCAGGGAGGTGATCCGCGAGCGCATGGATCTGCTGGCCATGCCCGCAGGCTACAGCTGGCAGTTTGGCAGTGGTTTTGATGAAGATGAAGAAGCCCTGCAAAAGATGGTGTTCAACATCATTCTGGCCATTGCCATTATCTATATCGTGCTGGCGGCGCAGTTCGAGTCGTTGATTTATCCGGCCAGCATGATTTGCACCATCCTGTTTTCCGTGGTGGGTGTGTACTGGTTTTTCCTGCTGACGGGTACCGACTTTTCCATCATGAGCATGATTGGCATCCTGATTCTGATCGGCGTGGTGGTGAACAATGGCATCGTGCTGATAGACCATGTCAACCAGTTGCGTTTGCAGGGCATGCAGCGGGACGAGGCGCTGATCGTGGCCGGGCGGGACCGCTTGCGGCCCATCCTGATGACGGTAGGCACCACGGTGCTGGGCCTGACGCCGCTGTGTATTGGCACCACCCAGCTGGGCGGCGACGGACCGCCGTACTACCCGATGGCCCGGGCCATCGTCGGCGGGCTGTTGTTTTCCACCCTGGTCAGCCTGGTGTTCCTGCCCACGATCTATACCTGGCTGGACGCGATGCGCGCCTGGCCGGCGGCCGTTGTGCACAGTTTGGCCAGGTTTGGTCGCAGCTCGGGGCATTGGTTGTTGCGTCCATTGCGTCGTTAAGCAAATTGATCCGTGGTTTCGGTTGGTATTTTTCAATCAGTCCGGGACGGATTCGTGTGCCGGGTTCACAAGCGGTAAAAAGAATGCCAGAGCAAAGCTCTGGCATATTGCAGGTGGCGATGTTTGTACCGGCGCAGATCGCGCTTCTTGAGTGCTTATACAGGTGCATGTCGGAAGTTGTTCCGGCCAGTCACCTGCGCCCTGTGTGAGTGCAATTCCGGAATTGCTTCAAGCGAACTAGTCGGGCGTGGCTTCAAGCATGGCATCGATCTCTTTTGACAGCGATTCATAGCTGCGTGCGCCACTGAAAAATTTGCTGATCAGCACCTGGTCCGGATTATCCGTATCGGTGATGCCCATCACGAAGCTGGGCGTACCACGGACGCCAAACTCCTTGCCATCGTTCATGTCATTGTCCACCCGTTCGGCGTACGTGCCATCGGTGAAACAATCGGTGAATCGGTCAGTTTCCAGACCGAGTTGTTTGCCATAATCCAGCAAGTCTTCATTCGACAGGGATTTTTGATTTTCAAACAACAGATTATGCATCTCCCAGTATTTACCCTGATCACCTGCACACAAGGCAGCAAGAGAAGCCGGCAATGCACGCGGATGGATGCTGGTTAATGGAAATTCTTTCATGACAATACGAATCTTGCCGGTGTCGACGTAGTTTTTAACCAGTTCGCCATGGGTGTTTATGTAATGCCGCCGGCAAAACGGGCATTGGTAGTCACTAAACTCCACCAGTGTTATTGGCGCGTCAGGTTGGCCGAGGAAGGGTGATGGGCCAATGCTCAGGTTGCGTTCTTCAAATGCCTTGGGTTGAACTGCGGCGGCGGTTGGCCGGGCACCGCTTTCCAGCAGTTTGCGGATCTTGGTGAGATCCTTTTGCATGGCGGCCTGGTTTTCTTTCATGCTTTTGATTTCTTCTTGCAGCGCCCGGACTTCGTCTTTGGTGCTGGCGGCCCACGCAGATGTTGAAACCAGAGCGAACAGGGCAAACAAGAAAACAATTCTTTGGCTAGAGCGGAACATCAGATCGTTCTCCTTAAGCGACGAAATCCGGTGGCGCTTGCCACCGGATCACAGTTGGATTGCCGGGGCCATAATCGGCCCCGGGCTTGGTTGGACTAACGCTTACCGTGCGTCATCCGCGTCTTTAGCGGAGGCAGGCTTGCCACCTTCTTTCGGACCATGATCGCGGGTATTTACAAAACCGTTGCCATTGGCCTCGCGGCAGAAGGAGGAGTTGGCCGGACCCGGGCTCAGGAATGGGCCGAATGGGTCGAGCGTATCTTCAGAGTTGTTAAACTCATCCAGATACTCGATACATTCAGAATCATTGATCTCACCCGCAGTCGGCGCATTGCCGCACAAGCTTTCTGGATCTTCGGTGTACGCGCAGCAGGATTCGAACACTGTATCAATCTCCGTGCCGCAACCACCTTCTCCGGCCAGGCTGGCTGCAATGTTAAGCACTGCCGCAGTGCACTGGCGATACAGTTGCAGCTGTGTCGCAGATGTATTCGCTGCTTTGAAGTCCTTGCCACCCCAGCACATGTCTTCGGTGGCAGAGCCTTCAACGCCAGCGTCCGTGTTATCGAGTTCTACGCCACAAACGGTCAGCGGCAGGTATTCACCGGTAACATGCGGATGCGTGCCCCAGAAACCAGGCGTGCGAGTCAGACAACCGTCCTCAGGTACTTCACACAAGTCGTCGTCGGTCGCGGTTTTCTCCTTGTCGGTGCCATCCACCAGGCAGGATACGTCTACATCGTTGCCGGTGTCGCCTTCCAGGCCTGCAACGGTTCCGGTGCAGTACACGTTAGTACCACCCGCCATAGAGAAGTCAGCCGGGTTGACGTCATCACCTAGGCCATCAGCCTGGGTGTTGCAGGTCAATGGCACATCCGCACCACCTTCCAGTGTATCGACCACAGAGCATGAAGACAGGGTTGCCTCGCCACCGTTCATGACGGTGATGGCAATCGCGTTTTCACCGGACGTTTCGTCCTGTTCGTCACAGGTTTTGCTTACGCTCAGGTTGACGCTCTGGCAAATCAGGTTGGCATCGTCATCGTCGCTGGCAGAACAGGCACCAAACGTGGCATTCGGGTCGGTTGCGCTGTTCACACCAACGCGGTTGTTATCCACGGTAAGGTCGGCACCGTCGACGGTGGGCAGACAGGTGCAGGTCACATCGCCATCACTGTTGCCTTCACCATCCTGGCAGATTGCATTATTAACGATAATGTCAGCGGACGAGTCTCCCGGAGCAATGGGGCCAGCCGGGTTACCCGGATTGACCTCTGCATCTTCATCGTTGACCACGCAGGAGCCAACATCCACATCGCCGGTGTTGGTAACCACGTACTTGAAACTGGTTTCACCGTCATCATCCCAGCCGATGCACTCTTCACCATAGGTGGTGCCATCGTCACAGCTGACAGTCTTCTCAATTTCAACCGCGCAATCAACGCATTCAACATCGGCTGTATCCGGCTCGGAAGTGGTTTCCAGATCGAAACCGTCGCAGGTATCGCACTGGATACGGTAGGTGCGTGAATCGCCTTCAGCCGAGCAGGCATCGGTGCCGTCGGTCATGAACACATCGCCAGGTGTTTCGCTATCCAGGCCGAACGGATCGGAAACATCCACCCATTCAGCATCTACCAGCTGTTGTACCTGGCAACCGCCAAGGTCGTCGGCACCAGAGCCGAGGTTGCCTTCGACAAAGTACTTGAAGTTCTTGGCATCGCCGTCACTGGTGGCATTCAGGCCGATATTGTCGGAAATGCATTCTTCGTCATCAAACGAGCCATCATCGTCGGTGTCGACAGCTACGCAAACATCCGATTCCACTTCGCAGATGGGTTCGAGCAAATTGATGGCACCGCTGCCAAAGGCCGCTCCGGTCAGGTCGCCTTCACACGTGCCTTCAAAAAAGGCAAGCTGTGCCAGGCGGAGGGGATTGGAATCCGTGCCTTTGTCTTGCACCTCAACATCATAAATGATGGTGCAGCCAGCGGTGCTGATGACGGCTTCAGGGAACGCAAAAGTCACTTCGCTGCCGTCTACGTTTGGCGTGGCACTGACAACGCCGCAGGTGCCACCGACCAGCGAATCAAATACGATCGGAGTCGCCGCAGGATTGTTGCTGGCCTGTGAGTCGTTTCCATACGCGCATGGTACGGTGAACCCGGGGTTGTTGGGCGCACCAGGGTTGTTGCAGGTCATTGCCACAACCAGTTCATCGACATCAATATCAAGCGTGCCGAGGCCTGCAGCAGGAGTCAGCGTAACCTGTACGGTTTGTGGTAAGTCGAACACAAAGATGGGTGTGCCAGGTGAACTTGAAAAACCGATGGAACCACCGCAACCGCTTGGCGGAACGCCTGCCCATGAAAGCATCGGCGTAGCCATTAACAGCACGGTAATACCAAGGCACCTGGTGAACTTATGGAATATGATTGGTGATTCCCAACCAAAGCGAAATTTTCTCATTTCTCTCTCCCAAGTGATTTTTCCAGTCATTTATCATCAACTGGAACGCCTACATCAGCTCACCCCCCCCAAATGGTGGGATACGTGGCTGCGCCAAAATCTGAGTGAGAAAAATCCGTTTTTCGGGTGTCGTTGCGACAATCCCTGTCCCCCAGCCCAAAACCCACCACGGGTTCTGAGACATTGCTCCCTTTCAGAATTTACATGCACTGTTCAACAACCAGGGTGGTTTCCTACCGCTGGAATCGAACCTGCGTTGCCGACGACCGCGTACAGGCACACTGAGCCGTCGATGCTCGTCCTGAGAATGAACTGTCGTCCCTGAGAAACAGGTTGAGTATTTGACCCCGGTTCGGTTGGTGTTGGTATAACCGGGTTTTTTCTTTGCCCTAAGTCAGGTATAGGACATCCGGAGAAAAAAAGCTAGTTATCGATTTGAGGTTTTTTGAATGAAATTGATTAGCCGGGATGGTAGGGCATTATGCCCTCGGGTCCTGGCTCAGCGGTCTCCAGATTTCGGCCTTGCGCTTCGGTTGTCCTGTCCACAGTCAGATCGTCTCTGCTGCAGGTGGAATCGAGCTGGCATCGGGATTCAGGCAAGCGGATACGCCCGGCAGGCCGCCTTGCCCCCCAGTTTCTTGACTTTATCTGATGTTCTGGCTATAAATGGCTCTGTTCGAAAGCTTTGTTCCATATATTTCTGATTTACGTATGAAAATCGCATAAAAGGGAGCCGCCTTCGGGCTTGCGCACATGACCAGGAAGGTCACAATGAACACTACTAAAAACACCCACAGTTAAACCACCCGAAAACCTGAAACACGGAGCATGCCTCCGTGTGCATTGTTGCGTGGTGCTGATCACTGCTGTGTATAAAGATCGCCAGGGTCGTGATAC
>JBFIHZ010000102.1:0-11661 GCA_041601535.1 Lysobacterales bacterium
AATATGATGTTTTGCTGATTGCCGATGAAGTGGTCTGTGGTTTCGGCAGAACCGGCAACTGGTTTGGCTCGCATACCTTCGGTATCGAGCCGGATATCATTACTTTTGCCAAAGGCCTGTCTTCGGGATACCTGCCGGTTGCCGGCCTGGCCGTGCACGACCGCCTGGCCAGGCAGATTCTTGAGGACGGTGGCGAATGGGTGCATGGTTTTACCTACTCCGGCCACCCGACCTGTTGCGCAGTGGCCAGGGAGAACCTGCGGATACTGACCGAAGAGCGCCTGGTGGAGCGCGTGCGCGATGACATCGGGCCGTACTTTCAGGCCGGTCTTGCCAGCCTGGCTGACCATCCGCTGGTGGGCGAAGTCCGGGGCGTCGGCCTGCTGGGCGCCGTGGAGCTGGTGGAAGATAAATCCTCGCATCAATCATTTTCCGCGGATAAGGCCGTCGGCAGGATCTGCCGCGAACATGCCCTGAAACGGGGGTTGATTATTCGTGCAGTGCGCGACAGCAATGTTTCAGCACCGCCTTTCATTATCTCCCATGACGAGGTCGATTTACTGGTCAGCCGGTGGCGTGATTCGCTGGACGCCACATTGAAGGATGTTTCGCGCACATAAACTCATCCTGCCCTGCCATGCCTGGATCGCCCTGAATTCTGGTCAAAACTGATGCGCCTCAAACGTCAATTGATCAGTATTCACAAATGGGTTGGGCTGACTTTGGCTTTGATCCTGTCCTGTCAGGCGCTTACTGGCCTGATGCTGGTGTATCGGGCTGATATTCACAACTGGCTGGCCCCGCACCCACAACCGGTAGCCGAGTCCACGGCAGGCGGCATCACCACAGAAGTTTCTGCACAGCAACTGGTGCAGGCGATACGCACAAAGTATCCCGGTTACACGCTCAGCCGACTGGTCTTCCCGGCGACTGAAAACCAACGGCATATTGTTTACCTGCGCTCTCAAGCGGACCCGCAGCAACAGCGCGTCGTTGATTTTGCATGGCCGTCGGACCTTACCGGCGTGGAGTCCAGCAACACCCTGGCCACTCTTCAGCTGATTTACGGCTTGCACCACACCCTGCTCGGCGGCACGTTTGGCCGATACCTGATCGGCATTACGGGCCTCGGCCTGCTGTTCATGATCGGCTCCGGTATCGTCATCTGGTGGCCTCGCGGCAGACGTTTCAAACAGGCGCTGGTCATTCACAAATACCGCCAGGCCACAGCCTTTTACTACCAGTTGCACAGGACACTGGGGGTTACTTCATCTGTGATGTTATTGGTACTGGCCGGAACCGGCGGCATGCTGGCCTTTGGCCCCGAATTACGCAGTGCCCTGAAGGTTGGGGCGGCGGCCGTGCAGCACAGCACCGACAGCGTTCCCTGTAATGCCGGAAACCTGGATCAGCAGATCGCCTCCGCGCAGGCACGCTTTCCTTCGGCCAGGGTCCGGGATATACGTTTTTTCCATGACGGCGTACAGTTGCAGAGAGTGCTGTTTGCGCATGAGTCACCGGTGGGTGAGGCACCACCCCACCAGGTCTGGCTGGATCGATGCACGGGCATGGCTGTGCGGACGCAGTCGATTGAAACCGGCACAAAAATGGAAAATTTTTTCGCCTGGCTGTTCCCCATCCATACCGGCCGGGCCATAGGCCGGCCGGGTCAGGCGCTCAACCTGCTGGCCGGCCTGCTCCTGTTGACCGGGGTGGTTTCAGCGCTGATGTTGTGGCTTAAGCGCCGCCGCAAGCCAGGTGGATCTTCGCGAACGTCTCCGGCCAAAAAACAGCCTTGCTCGTAAGTTACACTCACCACTGACCCAAAGGAGTTTTGACAATCTAATGAATAACACCGCCGGTAAGCAGACCACCTATTCTTTATGGCTGACCACGCCCAATCAGATCCTGATCGAAATCGCGCTGGATCAGGGGTTTACCCATTTTGTGCTGGACGTCGAACATGGGCTGTTCGACCTGGCGGAAACCGACCGGCTGGTGTCATTCTGTCTGCGCGCCGGGGCCAGCACCTATGCCAAAGTACGGGGCGGCGGACCGGACGCCGTGCAGCAAATGCTGGATCGGGGCTGTAACGGGGTCATCATTCCGCACGTGGAGGACGCGCAACACGCCAGCATCATGAGCGCGGCCGCAAAGTACCCGCCCCTGGGTGTGCGCAGCCTGGATGGAGGGCGTACCGTAGGTTTCGGTGCCGCGCCGCAAGGTTATTTTGGGCGCTGTAACACTGAAATTCAGGCCATCCCCATGATTGAAACTGCCAGCAGCCTGGCTGTGGTCGATGAGATCGCCCGCTTGCCCACGGTTGATGGCCTGTTTGTCGGACCTTACGACTTGTCGTTGAATTCCGGCAGGGGCCGATACCGCCAGACCGCCGAAGATGACGCAGCCTTACGCGCCATCAGCGCCGCGGCCCAGGCCGCCGGCAAACCCTGGTGGATGCCCGCCTGGACAGAGCGGGAGCGTGCCTCGGCAACTGCCCTGGGAGCCAGTCACCTGGTGGTCGCCGCAGAGCTGGACTTTTTTCACAAAGGCCTGCAACAACTTGCCAGGTCGCTGGAACTGTCTGCCGAATAAACGGCCGACAGATGCCCGGCCGGTCAGGCTTTGCCGCCGGCCCGGAGCATAAGGGCAGACTTGGGACGGGTTAATCCCGCGTATCCCAACTCGCTCAGGCTGCAACCCAACCCCGAATGCTTGCGGCCACTCCAAGGCAAGTCCGGGGACAGGTAGTCACAGCGGTTCAGATACCACGTGCCGGTATCGAGCTGAGCACCGATGTCGCCGGCGATGGCTTCATCAGACGTCCACACCGAGGCCGTAAGGCCGTATTCCGAATCATTCATCAGGGCCACGGCCTCGGCCTCGCTGTCAACGGCCATTACTCCAACCACGGGGCCGAAGGTTTCGTCACGCATCAGCGCCATGGTGTGGTCAACCCCGGTGAGCACCTGCGCAGGCAAATAGTTGCTTTGCAGATGCCGCTCTTCCGCGCTGACGCCACAGTGCAGGCTTGCGCCGGCTTCCACGGCATCGTTTACCTGCTGGCAGATCCGCTCCGCCGCGGCCTGGCTTACCACCGGGCCCAGGGTGGTCGCCTGCTCCAACGGGTTGCCAGGCTGCCGTGCGTTGGTCTGCCTTAAAAAGGCGTCCATAAAATCCGCATAGACACTGCGCGCGACATAAATCCGTTCAACCGCACAACAGGATTGTCCCGCATTGTAAAATGCGCCATCTGCCAATTCGGCCGCGGTCCAATCGAGATCCGCATCAGAGCGCACGTAAGCCGCATCCTTGCCTCCCAGTTCCAGGGTACAGCCGGTCAAGGCCTGGCCAGCCACTCCGGCAACTATTCTGCCCACCGCAACTGAGCCGGTAAACACAACGTGATGAACGCGTTGATCACGGATCAGGTCAAGCGTCTGGGCGTTGGTGCAATGCGCAAACTGAAACACGTTTTCGGGCAGTCCGGCCAGCTGGAGCGCATTGGCCATGCTTTCAGCCACCAGCGGTGTTTGCGGTGAATGCTTCAGGATCACGGCATTGCCGGCAATCAGCGCCGGTATCAAACTGTTGATGGTCGTAAGATAGGGATAGTTCCACGGTGCGATGACCAGCACAACTCCAGCGGCGGTATGTGAAATCCGGGCGGTTTCGTCTTCCGCATGCGGGCGGACCCGATCTGCCAGGCAGTCGGCGGCGATCCCCATCATGTATTCGCTGCGCTGACGGACACCCCGGAATTCGCCTGAGGCCTGCACCACCGGACGCCCCATCATCCAGCTCAACTCCCTGGCAAGGCGATCAGAATCCGCGCAAAGCAGTTCGACAAACCTTGAGCACACAGCTATCCGCTCATCCAGTGGCAATCGGGCCCAACCACGTTGCGCTTTTGCAGCACGCCCGGGCATGGCTGCGACAGACGCATCCGTGCTGTACTCACAGCGTGTATAAGGCTTGCCGTCAACTGGCGAAATGACTTCAAATGTGTTTTCGTTCATGCATGCAACCGTGAGTTTCATGGGGTATGGTTGGGAAAGGCTGTTAATTCGAACCGCGGCCCGGACCCTGTTTGGCGTCAGCCAGGCTACCTCTGGCCCCCGCTTATGTGCTAGTATTCTGACGTAAATGCGGCATTATTGCCAACTAAAATACCGTTTTTCAGGTTCAGCTTTATCCGAGATGCTCAAGGCTCTCCTGGCCCGGACAGGCTGAAGCAAGTCAATCCAACGAGAGCTTCTGACAAGCAGAAGGCAACTTATGCGCGCAAATGACCTCCATCTAGAACTTAGCCAGCAGATCCTGGACATCTGCCGACGTGAAGGTTACTCGCCGGGCCAGCGCCTGACTGAACGCGGGCTGGCCGCGCAGCTCGGTGTCTCACGATCGCCAGTACGAGGGGCCCTGCAGTATCTTGAGTCAAAGAAAGTTGTGGCCGCCAACCCCGGCCACGGGTACATCCTCAAGCAGTCCGGCACCCAACTGGAACGCCAGGTCCGGTCGCTGCCAAAAGCGACCATTGAGCAGCTCTATATGGAGATACTCAGGGACCGATTTGCCGGTGACCTCGCCGATCAGGTCAGCGAAGCCGACCTGATGCGGCGTTATGCTGTATCACGCGGACAACTGCAGAAGGTTTTGTTGCGCCTGTCGCACGAAGGCTTCGTCCACCGCGGCCAGGGCCATGGCTGGGTCTTCCACGAAGTTCTCAACACGGTGGAGTCCTACAAGGCGAGCTATGAAATCCGTCTGGCCGTCGAGCCTGCAGCCATCCGCTCGCCCAACTTCCGCTCTGACCCGAAGCGCCTGGAGCGTCTGCTGCGGCTGCACAGCGATATTCTCAGCGGCAAAAGGGCCAAAAATTTAACCGCGGTCCAGCTTTTTGAACAGGATGCGGAGTTGCATGAAACCATTGCCGGGTTTTCCGGCAACCAGTTTTTCGTTGAAACCGTTCGCTATCACAATCAACTGCGCAGAATCGTTGAATATGAATCATTTGCGGTGGATGAACGCATGCAGGAGTCGTGTGAAGAGCATGTAAAAATACTGGAAGCACTGGTCAGGGACGATCGCGAGTGGGCCGCAACCCTGATGACCCGCCACCTGACCCTGGCCTCCGACTCCATCGTGGTTTTTTCTGATGAGGGGGAAAACTAAGCGCAACAGACGTTTCGGCAACCAATGAGTTTGCGGTCAGAAAGCCCAATAATCCAGCGCCCTGACAGATGCCTGACCGCACCGGTACTCCAGGATTGCAATAGGTATTTTATAAACATATAATACCACCCAGACTAAAGCTTGATTCGGCTTCTCGACGGCGGCCCGTTAGCACCACCTGCCTCCTGTCGGCCCATATGCACCGGGTGTGAATCTGCTTTCGGGGAAAGACGCAAACACGGACAACGGCAGCGTGACAGAGAATTCAGCAGACAAGCATTTGTTTAACCCTTATGAGCTGCATAACGCGGCCTGCAGGGCTTGCCAGGCCGACCCCCGTTTTTCATATTTCCTCTATTTCCCTGAAGCCTACGCGCCGGAAACGGCCAGCCAGCACACTTTGTGCGTGTTGATCCACGGCTCATCGCGAACACCCTATATCTACCGCGATTTGTTCGCGGACTTTGCCGAACGACATCAGTGTGTTGTTCTAGCACCGATGTTTCCCGTGGGCATTACCGATGCCGATGATTTCTCCAGCTACAAATTCCTCAAGGCAGGCAAGCTTCGATACGATCACGTGCTGCTGGCCATGGTCGAGGAAGTGTCGAACCGGTATGGCCTGCCCGGCGAACGCTTCCTGCTGCACGGATTTTCCGGTGGGGGTCATTTCGTACACCGCTTTTTCTATCTTCATGCCCGGCGCGTGCTGGCCTTATCCATCGGCGCCCCGGGCATGGTTACCCTGCTGGATGACCGGCTGGACTGGCATTGCGGCATCAAAGGCATGGCCGAATTGCTGAACGCACCCATTGACTGGTCGGGCATGCGCCAAGTGCCGGTGCAGATGGTTATTGGTGCCGACGACACGGAGACCTGGGAAATCACCATCAAGCCGGGTAACCGCTACTGGATGCCGGGAGTGAATGACGCCGGCACCAATCGGCTGCAACGGCTGGAGGCACTGCGGCAAAGTTTCCTCAAGGCCGGCGTCAGTGTGCAGCATGACATCGTTGCGGGCGTCGCACATGAAGGCTACCGCCTGGTGGAAGCGGTCCAGGTCTTTTTTGCCGCGGCACTGGCTCAGCACCGCGACACGGCAGCAACCGAATGAGTCCGGCCTTTCCACTGATCGAACTGGAAGGCGATGCACACCATCGCGGGCTTGCTTACGGGCGGGCTGCAGGCGGCCGCATTGCCCGCGGACTGGAAATTTACCGGGCCGACTTCGAACGCCGTGGTCTGGACTGGAGCAGAGTAATGACAGTTGCAGAGCAGTATTTCCCCTGCCTGCAACGCTATGATGATGAACTGGCCACCGAGATAGAAGCCATTGCCACCGGTTCAGAGCAATCCGTGGCCGCCGTCGTATTGCTCAACGCGCGGACCGAGCTGAGCATGGAGCCGGTGGAACCCGAAGGCTGTACGGTGGCACTGGCCATGGCTGAAGCCACTGCGGATAAGCATGTGTTGCATGGCCAGAATTGGGACTGGCGCCCGGATTGTGTTGAAACCTCGGTGGTGTTGCGCCTGTCCCAGCCGAACGGCCTCAAACTGCTGATCTTTTGTGAGGCAGGCCAGTTGGCACGGCACGGAATGAACAGCGCAGGTATCAGCCTGACCGCAAACGGCCTGCAGGTGCCTGAAGATGGCCAGAGCCAGGGCATTCCCACGCCCCTGGTGCGCCGGCGTATGCTGATGCAATCCTCACTGGCTGAAGCAGCCGGTGTGCTGTTCAATGCCAAGCGGTCGAGCTCACACGCCCTCACGCTGAGCCACGCAGGAGGCGAAGCGTATTGCATTGAAGCCACTCCCAACGGCTTATTCTGGATTCTTCCGCAGCGCGGCATACTTTCGCATGCCAACCACTTCAAGGACCCGGTCGCACGCGCCGTGGTGACCGATGTGAGCCTGTTGCGGCACCCGGAATCAATTTACCGCGACCGGCGCACTCATGCAGCCCTTGAAAGGGCACACGGTGCGGTCACACGCCAAACATTTGAACAGATCTTCGCCGACCGTTACGGTTCGCCCAATGCCATCTGCCGTCCCCCCACTTACCGGCACGATGGCGCCTTGTCGGCAACGGTTGCCAGCCTGATCATGGACTCAACCGCCGGTAAATTATGGCTGGCTCCAACACCGTACGAAGGCGCGCAATACACGGAGTATGGTTTTGCCTAGACTTCCGTGCCCCCTTGCGCTGCTGATGGTACTGATCTGCGTGAACACCCATGCAGATGATGATCATCCGGACATGTTGCGCAGCGTCATTCATGGAGACATTCGCGGACTGGATCCGGGCGTTACCCGCGACGGCGACACGGATACGATACATCACCACATTTATGAGTCGTTGGTGGCATATGACGAGAACCTGGTGGTCCGTCCGATGCTGGCCGATCATTACACGATGTCCCCTGACGGCAAGCGCTACACGTTCGCACTGCGTAAAAACGTTTCATTTCATAACGGAGAGCGCCTGACAGCCGATATAGTCACCTGGAACTGGCAGCGCATGCTTGATCCAGCAACGGGCTGGCGCTGCCGCTCATGGTACAACGGGACCAATCCTCAAGGTGTTCATGTCACCGCAATTCGTGCACCCGATCCGCATACCGTGGTCTTTGAACTGCAACAATCGTCTTCGGTATTTCTGGACCGCATGGCCAATGTCCAGTGCTTCACCGCCATCCTGCACCCCGACAGCATTGCCGGTGATGGAACATTTCAGCTACCCATTGGTACCGGGCCGTATCGACTTTCCGAATGGCGGCGCGGCGAATTCATCGAACTGAAAAAGCACCCGGCTTATGCGGCACGCCCTGAGCCCATGAGCGGGTTTGCCGGGCGCAAGCAGGCAAAAGTTTCTACTCTGCGCTTTATGATCATCCCCGACCCGGCGATCGCTGACGCAGCGCTGCTGAGCGGCGATATCGATATTCTGCCGCGCATGCAGTTACACCTGGTAAGAGAGTTCGAGCGTTACCCGGAAATCCATACGGTTGCAGCGGAACAGTTGTACTGGAATGTACTGCTGATACAGAGCAATGACCCCATGCTGCGCGATATAAATATGCGCCGCGCCATTGCGCATGCCATCAGCATTGAACAGGTTGCAGCCATTACCAGCTTCAACCGCGCCACCAGCAACCCCTCGGCAGTGCCCACGGTCAGCCGTTTTCATAACCAAAAACATCAGCAGGGATATGCCTACGACCCTGACCTGGCGCGCCAGTATCTGCGCAAAGCCGGCTATGCCGGCCAGCCCGTAAAGCTGCAAACCAACCGCAAGTATGTCTTCATGTTTGATGCGGCCATCGCCATTCAGGCCATGCTGGTAGACAGTGGCATCAATGCCCGCCTGGAAGTGCTCGACTGGGCAACCCAGTTGTCCAACTACTACGAAGGCAAATTCCAGCTGGCCACATTCGGTTATTCGGGGCGTACGCACCCGGCCATCAACTATTCCACCATCCTCGGTGACAAGGACAACAATCCCGCGTACCAGTGGCAGAACGAAGAGGCCCTGGACCTGCTGCAACGCGCTGACCGAAGTCTCAGCGAGGAGCTGCAAACGCAACTGTTCAACCAGGTGCATGAGCTGATGATCGCCGATGTGCCCATCCTCGGCCTGTCCAATGAACTGGAAGTGGATGCCGTGCGCAGCAGGGTAAGCGGCTACCGGCCCTGGTCCATTGGCCGCCCCCGCCTGTGGGGCGTCAGCCTGAAGGCAGCTGACCACTGATGCTGCGCTATGTAGTCAACAAATTACTGCTGACACTGCCCACGCTGGTGGTTCTGTCCGTCATCATATTCATTCTGATTCGTTCCGTGCCGGGTGACCCTGCTGTCTTCCTGGTGGGTGACCTGGCGGATGCCCAGGCCCTGTCGGAAGCCCGCACCAGCCTCGGCCTGGACCAGCCCAAGGTCGTTCAGTATTTCCTGTGGATGAAAAACGTGCTGCGGGGCGACCTGGGCACATCACTGATGACCGGCCAGCCGGTGGCCGAGGCCATCGCCAGCCGTTTTGCCGTCACCGCCCAGATCGTGTCTATTGCCATGTTGCTGGCGCTGCTTATCGCCGTTCCCTGTGGCATGTTCGCCGCCTGGCGGCAGAATCGTATCGAAGACCTGTCCATCATGTTCCTGATGAACTTTTTCCTGTCCATTCCCAGCTTCTGGATGGGCCTGATGCTGATCCTGATATTCGGCATATTTCTCGGCTGGCTGCCTACCGTGGGTTATGTGGCGCTCAGCGAGGACCTGGGTCGCGGGATTGAATACCTGATCCTGCCGGTGGTGTCCATCGTATTTATCGAACTGGCCACGCTGACCCGCATGATGCGCGCCAGCACGATAGAAGTACTGCGCCAGGAATACATCACCCACGCCCGCGCCAAGGGCTTGCCGGAATCCACCGTGCTGGCGAAACATGCTTTCAAAAACGCGTTTGCCCCGACGCTGACGCTTACCGGCTTGTTGCTCGGCTCTCTGCTGGGCGGCGTTGCCGTGATCGAAACGGTGTTTACCCTGCCCGGAATCGGACGTTTGCTGGTCGACAGCATTTATGCCCGCGACTATGCGGTGGTGCAAGGCGTGTTGCTGTTCGTCGCATTGATTTATGTGACTGTCAACATGCTGGTCGACCTGCTCTATCCCGTTTTTGACCCGAGGGTACGGCTGTGAGACGGGGCCTGGACTGGTGGCTGCGCAGGCCCAATGCATTGATCGGCCTGGTCTTCCTGTTGGCCGCCCTGGTGCTGACGGTCTGGGGTGTGGTGGCCTCACCGTACAGCCCCATTTCACTGGACTTTGGCTCACGCCTGCAGGCGCCATCGTCGCAACACTGGATGGGCACGGATCAGTTCGGCCGGGATTTGTTCAGCCGCATACTGTCAGCAACGCGCGTCAGCCTGGTGGTGAGTCTTTTGACCGTGGCGTTTGCCACCTTGATGGGCACATTGATTGGCGCCGTCGCCGGCTACTTTTCCGGCTGGCTTGACCGGGCAGTAATGACGGTAATGGACGCATTTATGGCATTGCCCAGCATTTTGCTTGCGCTGGTGATACTCAGCGCCCTGGGGCCGGGCAAATACAGTGTGGTTCTGGCCCTTGGGCTGGCTTATACACCCAGCGTGGTACGTGTGGTGCGCGGCTCGGTACTGTCCATCCGGGAAAAGGAATTCATCGATGCCTCCCGCGTGATGGGCAATGGCCATCTGTACACCATTACACGGCACGTCATTCCCAACTGCATCAGTGCGCTGACGGTACTGGCAACGGCGTTTTTTGCGCTGTCGATACTCACTGAAAGCGCGCTGAGCTTTCTTGGCCTGGGTATTCCGCCGCCCTACCCCAGTCTCGGTGGCCTGATTGCCGATTCACGCTCCTATTTCTCCATTGCCCCCTGGCTGACCATTTTCCCGGGTGTTGTGGTGTCCGCCATGCTGCTGGGCTTCAACCTGTTTGGCGATGCCGTGCGTGACCGATTTGATCCGCGGATGGCAGGCTTATGAACAGTCCCGTGCTCTCCATCCGGAACCTGACCGTCGCACCCAGCCATGCAAAAGGCGCCAAGCCGGTTCTTGACGATGTTTCGTTTGATGTCGTGGCTGGCCAGGTCCATGCACTGGTGGGCGAATCCGGCTCAGGAAAAACCATGACTTCACGAGCGATCATGGGCCTGTTGCCACCCGGTCTTGAGGTGTCGCGGGGCAGCATACTGTTTCGCGGCGACAACGTGCTGGAGTATTCAAAGCGCGAGCTGCTGGCGCTGCGCGGCGCCAAAGTGGGCCTGGTGTTCCAGGAGCCCATGACCTCGCTGAACCCGGCGCTGACCATCGGCCAGCAACTGACCGAGGCGCAGAAGCGGCATTTCCAGCGCAGTGAAGACAGCAGCCGCAGCGCCGCCATCGAAATGCTTGAACGGTTGCAGGTGCCGGACGCCGCAGGATGCCTGGCGAAATATCCACACGAGTTTTCCGGCGGGCTGCGTCAACGCATTTTGATCGCGGGTATTCTGGCACTGCGCCCGGACCTGATTATTGCCGACGAGCCGACCACTGCCCTGGATGTATTGATACAGCAGGAAGTGCTTGAGCTGATGGTCAGTGCGGTGCGCGATATTGGCAGCACGGTATTGCTGATCACCCATGACCTGGGCGTGGTAGCCCGATACGCTGACCAGGTTGGCATCATGCAGCACGGCCGACTACTGGAACAGGCGGATGTTTCTACCTTGCTGAAAGCACCGCAGCACCTGTACACCCGCAACCTTCTGGATGCCATTCCAAAGCGCGGTGTCAAACCTGACCAGGCAGATGCTGACAAACAGGCATTGGTCGACGTGGAAGACCTGGCGGTTGACTACATTGGCCGCAAACCGCTGCCGTGGCGCCGGGCGGAAATCAACCGTGTGCTGCATGGCGTAAGCCTCAAAATCAGGCCGGGGGAAATGCTGGCGGTAGTGGGTGAATCCGGCTC
>JBFIHZ010000103.1:0-11505 GCA_041601535.1 Lysobacterales bacterium
AACTGGCAAGCGGAAAGCACCCGTCATACCATCAAGGCCCTGAGTTCCGCGTATTCCGGCACACCCGGGAAAACGGCCGGGGTAGGCCGGCTGGTGGGTGATATGGCCGGCGGCGCCCTGCGTGCCTGGGCCGCCAGCAAGATCAGTAAAATCGATCCACCGCCGCGCTTGCTGAGTGCACCTGACAGCCTGCTGAACCAGGCGGTCACTTCCAGCCGTACCTATGCCGCAGTGGATTTTGATTTTGAGCGTATCCGGGCGGTTCGCCGCAAGGTCAAATCGCTGGCTGCCCGCCTGCCGCAGCCGGATGGAAATCCCGCCGCGACCAGGGCCCTGGGTCATGCCACCATCAATGATGTGGTGCTGGCGCTGTGTGCCGGTGGCCTGCGCGCCTACCTGGATGGCCGTGACGCCTTGCCCGGCAAGCCGCTGGTGGCGATGGCCCCGGTGTCGGTGCGGCAGGATGATCAGCAGGCTGCCATGGGCAACCAGCTGTCAGCCATGCTGGTCAACCTGGCCACGCACACCGCTGATCCGCTCACCCGCCTGATACAGATTTGCACCAGCACCCAGTCGTCCAAGGTCTACAAACAGGCCTTGCCGGCCAACCGCATTGCCAATGCCGTGCCGTCGGAAACGCTTGCGGCGGCGGCGCGCCTGTATACCCGTACCCGGCTGGGTGGCCGTCACCGGCCGTTTTTCAACCTGATCATCACCAATGTGCCGGGACCACGGCAGCATCAGTACCTGGCAGGTGCGCGGCTGGAAAAAACCTTTGGCATGGCGCCGATCATGGACGGACTGGGGCTGATCATCGTGGTGCTGAGTTATGCCGGCCGGCTCAGCCTGGGCCTGACCTCCTGCCACCGTGTGATACCGGACATCCGCCAGCTGGCTGCTTTGCTGGAACGCTCGCTGCTTGAACTGGAGACCGCGGTGGAGCAGGCCAGCACCGCAAAGGTGTGGCAGGTGGCGGACAGCACCGACGACGGCAGCCCGGCCGCGGCAGATGGGCAGCTCAGCCCTGCTGAACGCCTGCGTGCTGCCAGCGAGGCGCTGGAACAGGCCATGAAACACATGAATCGCGGCCGGCGGGGCGGTAAAAAGGACAGCTGAACATTTGCACGGCCTGGCTGGGCAGGAGCGCGGCTGTAAACCGTGAGAATTACCGCGCGGGTGTGCCTTGCGCAGCGCTTTGCCGGAGCGTTAGTCCCATTGGTTTGCGTTGCGGTCAAAGCCGCTGCGCTGCGGCCGTACCACGCAGAATCGCTGGCCGGTAGGCGCTTCCATGATGATCCAGCGTTTATGCGCCCCCACGCGGCGCGCCCCCAGTGCTTCCAGGCGCGTGGCTTCCGCCTCCAGGTCATCGCTTTCGATATCCAGGTGCACCCGGCTGGGGTGGTCTACTTTCTGTATTTCAATGTGATAGTCGTCGGCGCCCGTGTCCAGGCATACGTAATTCGGTCCGTCCTGGCCACGGATTTCAATGCCCAGTGCGGCTGACCAGAACGCCGCCGCGCCGTCCAGGTCCTCGGTGTTGCAATCAATGATAAAACCGGCCAGTTGGCTTTTGTGCATGGTTTCAGCCTCAGGAGCGTAAGGGGTTGTTGGGGTGATCGCCCCAGTTCATGTAGGGCAGGCCGTTATCCACTTCAACCATGGTGATGCAGTTGGGAACCGGGCACACCAGGTTGCACAGGTTGCAGCCCACGCATTCGTCATCAATCACGGTGTAGGTGCGTTTGCCATTTTCATCCTTGCTGCGCGCGATGGCCTGGTGGGAAGCATCCTCACAGACGATATGGCACAAACCGCATTCGATGCACTTGTCCTGATCGATGGATGCCAGGGTTTTATAGTTCAGGTCGAGCTTGTTCCAGTCGGTGACGTGATCAATGGCCTTGCCGCGAAAATCGTCCAGGCTGCGGTAGTTCTTGCTGTCCATCCAGTTGTTCAGGCCGTCGGTGAGGTCATCAATGATCTTGAACCCGAAGCGCATCGCGGCGGTACACACCTGCACGCTGCCGCAGCCGAGGGCGATATATTCCGCCGCATCCCGCCACGTGTTGATGCCGCCGATGCCGGACATGGGCAGACCACGGGTCAGCGGGTCACGGGCGATTTCCGACACCATGCTCAGGGCAATCGGTTTGACCGCCGGGCCGCAGTAACCGCCGTGCGCGCCCATGCCGGCAACCGATGGTTCAGGGGAGAAGGTGTCCAGGTTGATGGAGGTGATGGAATTGATGGTGTTGATCAAAGACACCGCATCAGCGCCGCCTTCTTTGGCGGCCCTGGCCGGGTAACGGATGTCAGTAATATTGGGTGTGAGTTTGACGAAGACCGGCAGCCGGGTATGGGTTTTGCACCAGCCAGCCACGTCGCGGATATATTCCGGCACCTGGCCCACGGCCGAACCCATGCCGCGCTCGCTCATACCATGCGGACAACCGAAATTCAGCTCCACCCCGTCACAGCCGGTTTGTTCCACTGCCTTGAGGATGTCCTGCCAGGCTTTTTCGTTGCACGGCACCATCAGCGATACCACCATGGCGCGGTCGGGCCAGGCCTGCTTGACCGCGGTGATTTCTTCCAGGTTGACCTCCAGCGGCCGGTCGGTGATCAATTCAATGTTATTCAGGCCAATCATGCGCTGGCCGTTGTAATCAATGGAGCCATAGCGGGAGCAGACGTTGACCACCGGTGGACCGGCTTCGCCCAGGGTTTTCCACACCACGCCTCCCCAGCCTGCTTCAAACGCCCGTTCGACGTTGATGCGCTTGTCGGTGGGTGGCGCGGAAGCCAGCCAGAAGGGGTTGGGCGAGTGCACGCCCGCGATGGTGCAACTGAGATCAGCCATGAGCATTCACCTGTTCGCTGCTGAGAAATTCATGCATGCTGAGCGCGGCAATTTTTCCGTCCTGCACGGCGGCCACCGTGAGGTCCGGGCCAGCGACGCAATCACCGCCAGCCCATACGCCGGACAGGCTGGTGCGGCGTGACTCATCAATGCGAATGCGGCCATTGTCGATGGCCGGACAATCATCCGAATCCAGCAGGCTCTCGTCGAAATGCTGGCCAATGGCCTTGAACACCTGGTCGGCCGCAATATCGAAATATTCTCCGGTTCCGGCCAGCCGGCCGGCATCGTCGATGCGGGTGTACTCAAAGGTAACCCCGGTCACGCCGGCTTCATCGGCATTGATTCGATACGGGCTGGCCCAGGTTTTGATCAGTACGCCGTTGGTTTGCGCCACCTGCTGTTCGTAGTCGGTGGCGCCCATGTCCGCCATGCCCCGGCGGTAGGCCAGGGTAACGTACTCGGCGCCCAGCTTGCGGATCTGCACCGCGATATCAATGGCGGTATTGCCGCCGCCAATCACCACCACCTGGCGGCCAACGGGCAGGCCGGACAGGTCCTGCTGACGGATCATGGCAATGTAATCCACCGCATTGCCCACCCCGTCGGTGTACTCGTCCTCCAGGTCCAGCTGGTTTACCGCGTTGTGGCCGATGCCAAGAAATACCGCGGCATATTCCCGCCGCAGGCTGGCCAGGCTGAAATCAATGCCCAGCGCCTGGCCGGTGCGCAGCGTGATGCCACCGATACCAAGAATGAATTCCACCTCGCGGGCGGCGCGTTCATCCACCATCTTGTAGGCGGCGATGCCGTATTCGTTCAGTCCGCCCGGCTTGTCCCTGGCCTCAAAGACCGTCACATCGTGGCCGTGCATGGCCAGCCGATGGGCGCAGGCCAGGCCAGCCGGGCCGGCGCCGACAACGGCGACTTTCAGTCCGCTGGCCGGGGCGCGCTCAAACGGTTGCCGGCCAGTGGCAAACAGGTTATCGGTGGCATGCCGCTGCAGGCGTCCGATGGCTACCGGGCGGTGCTCGGCGGTGTTTTTAACGCACACCTGCTCACACAGTTCTTCCACCGGGCAGACATTGGCGCAGGTGCCGCCCATGATGTTCTCGCTGAGAATGGTGGTGGCGGCGCCGTAGACATTCCCGGTGGTGATCTTGCGAATAAAGCCAGGTATGTCGATGCCGGTGGGGCAGGCTTCGGTGCACGGCGCATCGAAACAGAACAGGCAACGCTCTGCCTCGGTGACGGCCTGGCTGGGGCTGAACGGGGCGTGCAGGTCGGCAAAATTTGCCGCTATGCGTTCCGCAGGCAAACGCCCGGCCCGCACATCCCGCTGACGGCTCGCTTTCTTGCTCATGCGTCTTCCTCGTAATGCCGCATCAGCCACAGGTAACTCAGTGCGGATATGGCCAGGCCGATAAACCAGGCGTAGTTGTACAGATTGACCAGCGGTCCGGTATCCACCATCAGGCCAACGTGTGCCAGGAAGCCCGGTACGTTGGGCAGAATGCCGGCCACCAACGCGCCAATGGCTGCCATGTTGACCCCGGAGTAGCGTCCTTCGTTGCTGTACAGTTCATCGAGGTCGAGCTTGGTTTTGCGCACCAGAAAATAGTCAACCAGGATAATGCCGATGACCGGGCCTAGCAGCGCCGAGTAACCGATCAACCAGGTGAAGATGTAGCCACTGGGGTCGTCCACCAGTTTCCAGGGCATCATGACAATACCGACCACGCCGGTAATATAGCCACCGGTTTTGAAGTCGATTTTCTGCGGCCACATATTGGCGAAACTGTTGGCCGGGCCAACCACATTGGCCGCTGCATTGGTGGAAATGGTCGCGATGACCACGGCGATCATGGCAAAAGACACCAGCACCGGTGAATCGAAACGCCGCACCAGTTCCACCGGGTCCCAGATGGCTTCGCCAAATATAATCACGGTAGCGCTGGTCACGGCCACGCCGATAAAGGCAAACAGCGTCATGGTGGTGGGCAGGCCGGACAGTTGTCCCAGTACCTGGGCCCGCTGGTCACGCGCATAGCGGGTGAAGTCCGAGATGTTCAGCGTCAATGTCGCCCAGAAACCCACCATGGCGGTCAGGCTGGGAAAAAACAGCGCCAGAAATTCGCTGTTGCTGGTAAAGCGTGATTCCGCCTTGAGCATGGGGCCGAAACCGTCAGCCTGCTGCCAGGCCCACCACAGCAGGGCCAGGCCGCACAGGATCAGGAACGGGGCGGCCAGTTGTTCCAGCACCTTGATGGAATTGATGCCTTTCCAGATCAGCCAGATATTCATTGCCCAGAACAGCATGAAGCAGCTGAACTGCACCGCGTTCACGCCAATCCAGTCCGGCAGCCCCTGCGGCAGATCGGCGGCCTCGGGCCAGAAAATCAGCAACAGCGTGTAGATGGCGGCACCGCCAATCCAGGTCTGTATGCCAAACCAGCCACAGGCCACGATGGCGCGCAGGAACGAGGGAATATGCGCGCCGCTGGTGCCGAAGGCTGCGCGGGCGAACACCGGGAACGGAATGCCGTACTTGGCACCGGCATGTCCGCTGAGGGCCATTGGTACCAGCACGATCAGGTTGCCCAGCAGTACCGTCCACATGGCTTGCGACCAGCTCATGCCACCTTCCACCAGCGAGGCGGCAATCATGTAGGTGGGAATATTGATCGCCATGCCTACCCACAGTGAATAGAAGCTGATGGCGGACCAGGTGCGCTCCGCCGGTGCTGTCGGGGCAATGTCCTGGTTGCTGAGACGGGTATCGGGACCCTTGGCCACGTTGGTGTTCATTCGCCTACAGCTCGGTCAGCTGGCCATAAGTCTCGGGCCGCCGGTCGCGGAAGAACTGCCACGTGTCGCGCACCTCCCGGACGAGGTCCAGGTCGAGGTCGGCAATCAGCAGTTCGTCCTTGTCCGCGCTGGCTTGTGCCACTTTCTGGCCGCGCGGATCGACGAAGTAGGAAGAACCGTAAAACTCGCCGATATTCCACGGCGCTTCAACGCCCACACGGTTGATGGCGGCAACAAAGTAACCGTTGGCCACGGCATGTGCCGGCTGTTCAATTTCCCACAGGTACTGCGACAGGCCGGCCACGGTAGCCGATGGATTGAATACGATCTCGGCGCCGTTCAGGCCCAGGCAACGTGCGCCGTCCGGAAAATGCCGGTCGTAACAGATGTACACGCCCACCTTGCCATAGGCAGTATCGAATACCGGATAGCCCAGGTTACCGGGTTTGAAAAAGAATTTTTCCCAGAAGCCGGCCACCTGGGGGATATGGTTTTTACGGTACTTGCCGAGGTAGGTGCCATCGGCATCGATAACGGCTGCGGTGTTGTAGTACACGCCGGTCATGTGTTGTTCGTAAATCGGCACCACGATGACCATGTTGTACTGGCGGGCGTAATCGCACATCAGTTGGGTGGTGGGGCCGTCCGGTATCGCTTCCGCCGCGCCGTACCACTTGGCGTCCTGCGACGGGCAGAAGTATGGCCCGGTAAAAATTTCCTGGAAGCACAGTATTTGCACTCCGGCCGCGGCCGCCTGCTCGATATAGGGAATGTGGGCATCGATCATGGCCTGGCGGTGGGCTTCGCAGGGTTCGGCGGTGTCCAGCTTGTTGGCCATCTGAATAATCCCGGCCTTCACGGTTCTTGTCATTGTGGTCTCCCGGCTTACAGGTGTGGATTAAACGGTTTGCGCGGAAGGTAGCGGCCAAAGCCTTCACCCACCAGCGCCTTGCCCTGGTCAACTGCCACGGTGCCACGCAGGATGGTGGTGCGGGTTTTACCCTGGACCTGCCAGCCTTCATAGGCGGAATAATCACAGTTCATGTGGTGTGTTTCGGCTGACAGTGTGTGCTTGACGTTCGGGTCGAAGATGACAATGTCGGCATCAGAACCTACTGCAATGGTGCCTTTGCGTGGAAACAGCCCGAATATCTTGGCGGCGGCAGTGGAACTCATCTCCACAAACTTGTTAAGGGATATCCGGCCCTGGTGTACACCTTCGGAATACAGCAGCTCCAGCCGGTGTTCGATGCCGGGGGCGCCATTGGGTATCTTGGAAAAATCGTCGCGTCCCATGGCTTTCTGGTCCATGCAGAACGGGCAATGATCGGTGGCCACGTGATGGATCAGGTTCTGGTTGATCCCGGACCACAAGGCTTCCTGGTCCTTTTTCTTGCGCAGTGGCGGACTCATGACCACCTTGGCTCCTTCGAAGCCATCCTGGAAATACAGCGATTCATCCAGCAACAGGTACTGGATGCAGGTTTCCACGTACACTTTCTGATTGCGCAGCGTGGCATGGCGGACGCGCTCCAGGGCTTCCTCGCAGGTCAGGTGCACGATGTAGTTCGGGCAGCCAGCCTGCCAGGCCAGGTCCATGACGCGGCCGCTGGCTTCGGCCTCGCACACCGGTGGCCGCGACAATACGTGGTAACGGGGCTCGGTTTTTCCTTCGGCAATGAATTTCTGAATCTGGTGATCGATCATGTCGCCGTTTTCGCAGTGCGAGGTGATGATGCCGCCGTGCTGAACCAGTTCCTTCATCAGTTCAAACATCTGCCTGTCATCTACCATCAACGCGCCCTTGTAGGCCATGAAGGTTTTGAACGAGTTGATGCCGAGTTCATTGATGATGCGCGGTATTTCCGTGCGCGTGCAGTCATTGAAATCAGTCACCGCACAGTGAAAGGCATAATCCGATACCGCATGACCGTCCGCCTTGCGATGCCATTCGTCGATGGCGGATTCCAGGCTGTTGCCTTGTTGCTGTATGGCAAAGTCAATGATGCTGGTGGTGCCGCCGTGCAGGCCGGCCAGCGTGCCGCTTTCGAACGTGTCGCTGGCATGGGTGCCCATAAAGGGGAGTTCCATGTGGGTATGTGCATCAATGCCGCCAGGAAACAGGTAGCAGCCCTTGGCATCGATGTTCTGGTCTGCGTCGGCCTGAAGATTGTGGCCGATAGCCGCCACTGCTTCATCCTGCACCAGTACATCGGCAGCGTAGTGGTCGGTAGCGGTAACCACCGTGCCATTGCGAATCAACAGTGAACTCATTTGCACCTCCTGGTGTGGTTTACTGTGGTTGGCTCAGGGTATCATTCCTTGATCAAAATAATACTCTGATCATGCATAAATTACAGGAGCGCCCCATGGATGTGTATATGGAGGCCGCGCTGGAGGAGGCGCGGGCCGGCTTGCGGGAAGGGGGAATTCCAATCGGTTCGGTACTGGTACATCGTGACCGGATCATTGGCCGCGGGCACAACCGGCGGGTGCAAAACAACAGCACCGTTTTGCACGGGGAAATGGATGCGCTGGAGAATGCCGGCCGGCTGACGGCAAAGACCTACCGCGAGTGCACCATCTATACCACGCTGTCGCCTTGTTCGATGTGTTCCGGCGCGATTCTGCTGTACGGTATCCCGCGCGTGGTGGTCGGTGAAAATAAGAGTTTTCTGGGTGAAGAAGCATTGCTGCGGGACCGGGGAGTGCGGGTCGAAGTGGTGCAGCATCAAGGATGCATTGAGCTAATGCGGGACTTTATGCAGCGGCATCCGGATTTGTGGAATGAAGACATAGGAGTTTGACGCATGAGGATGAAATTGCGCAGTGGAAAGCTGGTGTTGGCATGGGTGTTGCTGGCAGCGGCTGTGAACGGGTTGGCTGCAGATAAAAAGGCCCTGGTGGGCGGCACGCTGATCAATGGCCTGGGTTCCACCCCGTTGCAGGACAGTGTGATCCTGGTGGATGGTGAGCGTATCGAGAAGGTCGGGACGGTTGAATCCCTGCCGGTGCCGGCCGGCTATGAAGTAATCTCCACGGAGGGTATGAGTGTCCTGCCTGGCTTGTGGGACATGCATGTTCACCTTGATATCAATGGTCATTCTGATTATAACCACTGGCATCCGACCTACAAGGACAGGTTCGCCGATGAGATCATGCCGGCGTCCGCGGTGCAGTTGCTGCTGGCCGGCGTGACCACCGCGCGCGACCTGGGTGGGCCGCTGGAAGCGTCCATCAGCGTGCGTGACCGGGTCAACTCCGGCGAACTTCCCGGGCCGCGCCTGTTCGTTTCCGGGCCGTTTCTGCAGCACAAGCCTTATCCTGGTACTGAAGATTACCGCTGGGGCATCAACAGCCCGCGTGATGCCCGTGACAAGGTTAATCGCCTGGCTGATGCCGGCGTCGACATCATCAAGATGGTTGACCAGGATGAAATGACCCTGGAAGAATCCCGCGCCTTGGTGGATCAGGCTCATCAGCGCGGCTTGAAAGTGGTTGGCCACTCACATCGCCCGGATGAAATACGACGCGGCCTGGAGATTGGGGTGGATAACTTCGAGCATACCGGTCTCGCCACTTCTCCGGAATACCCGGCCGACGTGATGATTGCGTTAAAAGAACGCACAGCAACCGGCCGAGTTCGCGGTGGCCCCTTGTACTGGACGCCAACGGTGGAAGGCCTGTGGAACTATGAATACACACGCGACAATCCGGAAGCCCTGGACAATACCTGCTGGCGCCGTGGGCTTGAAGCAGACACCATCGCGGATATCGCCGCATCCATTGAGAGCCCGTCGGAGTTGCTGTACTACCAGTTGACTCCGAAACGCAAACCCACGCTGAAAACCAAGTTCCAGCAACTGCGTAATGCCGGTGTGGTGCTTTTGGTGGGAACCGACAGTGGCATTCCCTTGAAATTCCACTGCCAATCGACCTGGCATGAACTCGATGTGTGGGTGAACGTGATGGACGTGCCCGCCATGGAAGCCATCCAGGCGGCTACTTACTGGCCATCGAAATTCATGGAGGTGGAGGAACAGTGGGGCAGCGTGATTGCGGGACGTTATGCGGATATCGTGGCAGTAAAAGGCGACGTGCTGCGCTATATCAGCCTGCTGCAGGACGTTGATCTGGTGATGAAGGGTGGCACCCTTTACAAGCTCAATGGCCGCCCGGTAGAGGAAAACCTGTAAGCCAGACGACACACCCCGGGCAATTGCCCGGGGTGTGTGTTGACGTCATTGAAGTGTGACCCACATGGGCCTAAGCCCAGAACACAGATTAATGGGGGGGACTGTGCGTGGGTCACGCCCTAAGCATAGATGAGATTTTAATCGCTGCAAGCTTTTTTCAAAAAAATACGCCGTTTTTTATGCATCGGGCGGTCTTTTCAGGGCTCCACACCCAGGCGCCGATGCATGATCGGGCTGGTGGTGGTGTATTGCAGTCGTGGTTTTTGTTCCGGGTGCAGGTGCTGTTGCACGCCGAAAGCCGCCAGGGCTGCTTCATGAAAACCGCTGAGTATCAGTTTCTTCTTGCCGGGGTAATTATTGATGTCGCCCACGGCGAAAATCCCCGGTTCGCTGGTCTGGAATTTTTCCGTGTCCACACCTATCTGACGTTTCTCCAGTTCCAGGCCCCATTCGGCAATGGGCCCCAGGTTGGGCGATAAGCCCCAGAACACGTAGGCTTCATCTGCTTCGATGTGGTGCATGTCACCCTGCGGGTCGATCACGTTGATGCCACCAAAATTGCCGTCCTCGTCGGTGAACACACCCCGCGCATTACCCTGGAACTCTTCCAGTGTCTTGTCGTTTACCAGGGCTTTCATCTTGTTCACCGAGGCTGGCTGGGCGCGGTATTCTTCGCGGCGGTGCACCAGGGTGATGTGTTGCGCTTTGCCGTTCAGTTCAAGCGTCCAGTCCAGCGCAGAGTCGCCGCCTCCAAGGATAATGATTTTCTTGCCCTTTACATCTTCGGCGTTGCTGATGCGGTAATGAATGTTCTTGCCTTCCCATTCTTCCGCGCCCTGAACGCGCAGGCGCCGTGGCTGGAAAGCACCCAGGCCGGCAGCGAGAATGACTACTGCGGTATCGAACTGTGTGCCGGTGGACGTTTCCAGCAGGAAGCGTCCGTCATCCTTGCGCTGCAATTGCGTCACCATTTGTCCCAGGTGAAACTGCGGCGCGAACGGTTTGATCTGTTCCATCAACCGGTCCACCAGTTCCTGAGCACCACACTCAGGTATGGCCGGAATATCATAAATGGGTTTGTCCGGGTACAGTTCGGAACACTGGCCGCCCACCTGGTTCAGCGAATCGACCACGTGTGCCTTGATGTCCAGCAGCCCGAGTTCGAAAACCTGAAACAAGCCGGCTGGTCCGGCGCCTACGATAACTACGTCTGTCTGGATGCTCATGTTACTCCCAAAGGGCTGGTTGACCGGTCAGCCTGACAGACGGCACTGTGACAGCCCGTGACCTGTTTCCGTGTACTCATACCCTGATTAAAATGTAATTGTCGCAACGCGGCTGGCAACCTGCGATGCTTATCGTTAACTTGGGACGATAGCTGCGGTTTCAAGCAAGGCGGTGAAGCCGGGCGTGCGCGACAACTGGCGATTCTGCCATTACCGCCCGTGATAAGAAAGCAGCACACGTGTGGCTGTTGCCCATCGTGCGGCGGGCTGTTGCGCCAGGCGCATCAGATGGCGCAGATTCGGCGCCGCGCTGGCGCTACACTGGGCGGGCAGGAGATGCGGGCCAATGTGGCCGCAGCCTGACGGTTTCACTGGCATAAACGAGGTCCCCTGACGTGGCACCGCAAAGAGAAAT
>JBFIHZ010000104.1:0-11501 GCA_041601535.1 Lysobacterales bacterium
CCACAACGCAGTGCACCGCAACGGGCGGCCCCGCAGCGCTCCGCACCACAACGCAGCGCACCCCAGCGGGCCGCCCCGCAGCGCAGTGCCCCTCAACGGAGCGCACCCCAACGCAGTGCGCCGCAACGCGTCGTACAGCAGCGCAGCGCACCTCAACGCAGTACTCCGCAACGCGCCACACCCCAACGCAGCGCACCCCAACGCAGTGCGCCGCAACGTGCCGCACCACAGCGCAGCGCACCCCAACGGGCCGCCCCCCAGCGTAGCGCCCCGCAGCGCTCCGCACCACAGCGCGGCACTGCGTCCAGGGGAAGCCGTGATTCCAAAGGTGGTGGAAGCCGTGCATCGCGCAGCAGGGCCGATCGCGACTGATTGCGCAGTCAATCAACCGGCCGGGGCTTGATTGCACCGCCGATGCGCAGCGGATGGTTTTATTCAGTCCCCGGTTTGAGGGCCGCCCTGTGTTCGGCCAGGCCACTGCCTACCGGGATCATCAGCGTGATCAGACAAACCGTGACGACTGCGGGCCAGCCACGCGTGGACCAGGCAAAGCCTGAGATGGTTATGCCGGCAAAGCCGCCCACGTAATAAAACAACACGTACAGGGCATTGGCCCTGCCGCGCCCACTGCTCAGCTTGCGGTTCAGCGCACCAACCGCACTGGCATGCACGGCAAAATATCCCGCGCACACCAGGGCCAGCGACAGGCCGATGGAAAGCAGGGATGTGTGCAGGGTCAACAGCAGGGCGAAGGCCAGAAGTATCGATCCGCCCGCCATGGTGATGCCGTTTCCCAGGCGGTTACTGATGCCGCCGGCCAGCGGGCCGACGACGATTCCCAGCACATAGGTAAGATACAGGGCAGTGATATAGGCCACGGGCACTGACAACGGCGGGCTGGCCAGGTAGAACGGCATAAAGTTGAACACTGAAGAAAAGACAAAAAATGAGGCAAAGGCTACCGCGAAAATCCGCAGCAGTTCGGGACGCCGCAGCATACCCATAACCCTGAAATTTACGTGATCGTGCGGTAACTTTGGTGCCGGCTCGCGCAACCGCCATACGGCCAGAAAAGTAGCGATCAGAACTAGCACCGCTGCGGTGGCAAACGCATAGCGCCAATGGGTGGGAGGGTGCAGCCAGCCGCCCAGTAAGCGCCCACCCAGGCCACCGGTTACCGTGGCCGATACATAACTCCCCATCACCACATTCAGACGCTCGGCGGGCAGGCTGCGCGCCAGGTAAGCGACCAGACAACTGGTCAAAGTCGGGATAAACAGGCCTTGCAAGAACCGCACCAGTATCAGGGTCCACAGGTCATGGGTCAGGGCCGCCAGCAAGCTGCACACGGAAACCATGCAGCCACCAGCCAGCAGGATGTGATGCACCGCGATGCGGTCAGCCAGAATGCCAATGGGAATAATGGATAAAGCAATTCCAAGTACCACAGCCGATACCGTCAGTGAAACGGTGAACGCATCGGCGTTGAATTCGCTGACCAGCACGGGCAATACCGGCTGGGTGATATAGACGGTGCTGAACGCAGCGGCGGCCAGGAAAAAAACCACGGCCTGCAGACTGCGCTCTGTGGAGCGGCGGGAAGTGTTCACCGGCTGTGAAAAAAGAAGCGGAAACCGCCCAGCGGAGAAATGTACAACACGCCGCTTTCGGTTCTTTCCGGTTTGATGCCGATCACCCAGCCTCCGGGCAGGAACCAACGGGCTGAAAATTCAGCCAGATGAATGGGGCCAAAGTGTTCAGCGGCGAGCTTTGCCCAACGTATTTCGCCCGAGCGGTCTTTCAGAACCAAGACAGTGCCGGGCTTGGCCGCCAGGTTGACCCGGCTTTCCAGAGTGTAGATGCGCATGCCGAACAGTGACAGCCTGGCGGAGGACAGCACCGGCAAATCCCGGGTATCAGATGCGAACGGTTCAGAGTAAAAAGGACCATCATCAAAAGAATTGCGCGGCCAGACAAAATAAGCCGTCGCCCAGATGACAAAGGCCAGGCAAAACCACAGCAGGCGCCTGAGGTTTTTCTTCTTTTTGCGAATCATTGCATGGGCACCGGTCAAGCGGCCAGTTTATGTCAGGCTTTGAGTATATGTGCCCTGTTGTGATGCCGCCAGACGCAAGGTCCGGTTGAGGTTATTGATTTACCTGCCGTCCAGACTGGCGTATCTTCGAGGTTACCCGGCCGGCTGGCCGGGTTTCACCAGGCGGCTGCGGCCGCTCTTGCGGAGGTCCGGACATGAACCAGAAAAAACTGATTGGCATCGCATTACTGGTAGTTGGCGTGATCTTGTTGTTTTTTGGCTTCAATGCCACGGAGTCAGTTGGAGAAGAGCTGACCGAAGCTGTCACGGGGCGCTTTTCCGATGAAACCATGATGTACCTTATTGGTGGCGCCGTGGCGGCGGTTATCGGCCTGGTCATGCTGCTGAAGAAATAGCCGCGCCGGGTTAATCAACGCGTAACCGCAGCTGCGGTCGGAGTGCCCGCTGCTTACCACTCGCCCGTGTTAGGCATGGAAAACCAGGGTTCCGCCGGTGCCAGCGCATCTCCTTTTTGCAACAGTTCTATGGAGATATTGTCCGGTGAACGAATAAAGGCCATGCGGCCACAACGCGGTGGACGGTTGATGGTCACCCCGCTGTCCATCAGCCGCTGGCAGGAGTCGTAGATGTTATCCACCGCGAATGCCAGGTGGCCGAAATTCCGGCCACCCGGGTACTCGGCGTCGTCCCAGTTCCAGGTCAGTTCCACCGCCGGTGCCGCATCGCTCTGAAACCGTTCCAGGTCTTCAGGAGCGGTGAGGAAAACCAGGGTAAAGCGGCCTTCCGGCACTTTGTGACGCCTGGCCTCCACCAGGCCAAGCTTGTTGCAGTAAAAGTCCAGTGAGGCGTCCAGGTCTCTGACCCGTACCATGGTGTGCAGGTATTTCATGTGTGGTCCTTGTTTTTCATTTGAAGTGGCACGTTGCAGGGCCCCGTTGAAGGCTTTGTGACAAGCCGCCTTACGCTAGTGACTGTCGCGAATAAATCGGGCCAGATCCTGCTTGTATTTCTCCAGTGATGGTTCGTGTACGTACATCATGTGGCCGGCCTGATACATTTCCAGCGTGATGTTGCGGCGCAATTCATCGGTGATGTCCATATGGTCCAGATAGTAGCGGGTGGCCAGGTGTGGCGTGGCTAGGTCGAAATAGCCCTGCTGCACCAGTATTTTCATCGCCGGATTCATTTTCATCGTCAGCGCCAGGTCAACCGAGGTATTGGGAAAGGGCAGCGAGAACCCGCCCAGGTCGGGTTGCTTGTGTTTCCAGTCCCAGTCGCCGAACACATCGCCAAATACCACGTACTCACTGGCGTTCTTCACCTCCAGGTCGTGGTAGTAATAATCCATAAAGGCCGCCAGGTAAGGCGGGCCGATGGCTGTGGTCATGGGGTCGTAGAATGACGTTTCAGCCAGCGCATTGACCAGGTCGCCGGTAAACCGCGAGTCCACCCGGCCAGTGGTCAGGTCGCGGTCACGCAGCAGTTCCTGGGTAAAGCGGCCCTCGTCCAGCCGCAGATTGGCCTGGTCCCAGTATTGCGTCGACAGACCGGTATACGCTGACAGCTTGTCCAGCACCTGGTTACGCTGGCTGGCCTGCAGGCGATTGCCAAGCAACAGGGCAGGTGCGTACTCCTGCAGGGCAAAAAGTTCAACTTCCTGCATGAACGCCTCGAAATCATCCGGCTTGTCCGCCAGCGCATCGTGATACCAGGCGGTTGCGGCAAACGTGGGCAGGTACATGACGTGAGGCAGATCAATGCCCATACCGGCAAAGCCTGTGGTCATTTCCATAAAGGGCGAGACCAGCACCACGCCGTTCAGCGCCATCATGTGTTTATCCAGCAGGTAGTACGCCACGCCGCCGCTGCGCATGCCTCCGTAGCTTTCGCCAAGAATATACTTGGGCGAAGCCCAGCGGCCATTCTCGGTGACGTACTGCACGATGAATTCAGATACCGAGCGGATGTCCTGGTCTACACCCCAAAAGTCTTTGCCTTCACCTTTTCCGACTGGCCTGGAAAAGCCGGTGCCTACCGGATCAATCATGACCAGGTCGGTTTCATCGATGATGCTGTATTCATTGGCCACGCGCCGGAACGGACCGTTGTCGCCAAATCCCTGGTCGGCTGCGAGGGCGCGTTGCGGGCCGAGCACGCCCATATGCAACCACAGTGAGGCTGAACCGGGTCCGCCGTTGTAGGCGAACATGAGTGGCCGTGTCGCGGCGTTGCCGCCTTCCCGGGTGTAGGCGGTAAAGCCCATTAGCGCAGCGGGTTCGCCTTTCTTGTTCTTCATCAACAGGGTGCCGGCGGTGGCCGTGTAGCGCAGTGTGCTGCCGGCTATTTTCAATTCGTGCCGGGTGGTACTTACGGTGGCCTCGGCTGTCTTGTCGACAGGTTTTTCCTTTTTGCTTTCTTCGGCCTGGCCACTACTGCTTGCCAGGCAAAGCCACAAAATGCCGATCCATAGCGGGTAATTCATACGCACTCCTCAATACGCCGGAAATTCGAGGGTAATGGTTTTCCGGTACGGCATGGTTCTTGTCTCGAATAACAGGTTCAGTTCCCGGTCGTAGCTGACATCCACGATCACGGTGTTGCCGTTTTGCCGCACACTGAAAAGGTCGCGCTTGTCATTCATCATGTTTGTGTCAAGCAGGGAATTGATCCGGCCCTGTACCGCGCCTGCGCTCTTTGCCGGGTCGGATTGCTGGTTTTTTTCCAGGCTTTCAAGAATGGAATCAATGCTGCTGGATTCTAAAAGCTGTGGGACGTACTGGATAGCGACAAACAGCAGATAGGCCACAACGGCCAGTGTGACCACGGTGCTGATGGCCGAGCCGCCGCGCTGGTGGTGGTTGATACGCCACATGGGACAGGTCCTCCGGGTGATGGGAAGGCGGCCGCCAGGCAGCCGCAACCCAGCCATCTTACTCAAATGTACCTCCGGTTAAAAAGGCCGCTGGCCCGGGTTTGGGTTGGTGAGCGTGCCTTTGGTTGAATTTTGCTGGTAAAGTACGGCACTGTTTTACGCCACTCAGCTTCGGGTATTTTCAATGAAATCAGTCAGCCAGCGCACTCTTGTCTGCTTCGCCATGGTGCTGTTCAGCAGTATCTGCTCAATCGGCGCCCTGGCGCAGCCGGATTCACGAGCCACGCTGATTCAGTCGATTGATAGCCGCTTCGAGCAACACCAGGAAATGGCCATGAAAATCTGGGATCTAGCCGAGTTGGGCTACCTGGAAGTTGAAAGCAGTGCCTTGCTCAGCGACGCACTGGAACAGGCCGGTTTCAGGGTTCAACGAGGTGTGGCGGGTATTCCCACCGCGTTTGTTGCGGAAGCCGGTTCCGGCGGTCCGGTGATCGCACTGTTGGCGGAATTTGATGCCTTGCCGGGCATTACCCAAACCGCAGCGCCCGTGCGTGAAGAAATTCCCGGCAAGGCGGGTGGGCAAGCCTGCGGCCACCACCTGTTTGGCACTGCATCGATGGGTGCAGCCATTGCCATCAGCCAGTGGCTGGAGCAACGGCATCTGCAGGGCACTATCCGTGTCTATGGAACGCCGGCGGAAGAGGGCGGCTCTGGCAAGGTCTACATGGTTCGGGAGGGTCTGTTTGACGGGGTGGATGCCGTGCTGTCCTGGCATCCGGGAGATGTTAACCGCGCGCAGGCCTCGCCTTCACTGGCCAACCGTTCAGCACGGTTCAACTTCCGGGGTGTATCCGCTCATGCCGCCGGGGCACCGGAAAAAGCCCGCTCCGCACTGGATGGCGTGGAATCTTTCAATTACATGATCAACCTGATGCGGGAACACGTGCCACAGGAAACGCGCATCCATTACGTGATCACTTCCGGTGGTCAGGCGCCCAATGTCGTGCCGGACTATGCGCAGGTCTACTATTATGTCCGCCACCCTGATGCCGAAATACTGAAGGACATCTGGTCGCGGGTGGAACAGGCGGCCAAAGGCGCTGCCGCAGGCACTGGCACCCAGGTGGACTGGGAAATCATGCACGGTAACCACAGCCTGCTGCCCAACCGGGTTATTGTTGACCATATGCAGGCGGCTCTGAAAACACTGGGTGGCATCACGTATAACGCGGAAGAGCGGGCGTTTGCGGAGCGCATTTACCCAACGCTGAACAGCCCCGAGTTCGAACTCGGTTCCGAGGCGGAAATTGCTGAAGTGCAGACCGGTTTCAGTATGGGTTCAACGGATGTGGGCGATATCAGCTGGAATGTGCCCACGGCCGAGTTCACCACCGCTACCTGGGTGCCCGGCACGCCGGCCCACAGCTGGCAAGCTATTGCTGCCGGGGGCACCACCATTGGCATCAAAGGCCTGCAGCTGGCGGCCAAAACCCTGGCACTGACCGCTGCGGACTTTTACGAAAACCCCGGTTTGCTGGATCTGGCCAAAGATGAACTGGCCAAACAGCAGGGCGAAGACTTTCACTATGAGCCCTTGCTGGGTGACCGGCCACCGGCGCTGGATTACCGCTTGAAGCCATGATGTCATTGCCATCCAGGCACCGGAACTGAAAATGGCAATCCCGCACCCTGGTGAACCAAGTCCAGGCGGCAGCCACCGGAATTTGCGGTCATGAAGGCCTGGGTCATTGCCATTCGTGGCTTGCCGTTTTCCGAACAACTGGCGGCGCGTTGCATCCACTCGGCTGCAGAGTTCGGCCAGGAGGTACGTTGCTTTCCGGCGGTTAACCGATATGCCGCTCCAGCGGCATTGACCCTGGCGGGTCTGAAACTCAACCGCCGCATCTATGCTTCAGTTTCCGATGCGCCTGTTGGTGACCGGGATTCGATTCCCCGTGGCCACTGGTGGTTAACCACGCCTGAACTGGGCTGTTTCATGTCGCATTTCAACTTGTGGAAACGCTGCGTGGCGCTGGATGAGCCCATACTTATCATGGAACACGATGCCGTCGTGCTGGCACCTTTCCCGGCGTTGCCCGACGGTGCCGTGGCGCTGGAGTTGTGCCGGATGGACCCGGCAATTGCCAATACCGTGGCATACATCATAGCGCCCGCAGCTGCCAGGCTGAGTCTGGCCGAGGCGTACAGGCACGGAGTGCAGCCCGTCGATGAGCTGTTGTGGCGCACGGCACTGAAGCAACAACCCATAACTACCGTGGCGTCAGCCGTGGTGGGTCACGAAAGTGGCGGGGTTTCCACGATCCAGTTCAGCCGCAAAGACGCAACCCACCGCTTAATTGCGGATAGAAACCCATGGAATACTTATCAGAAACCTTCACGGTTTATTGAGTAACGGCACAAAACACACCGCTTTACGGCACAAGATAGACTGCCGCTGTTCCACTGAGAGTCCGGGATTACCCCTGTTGGGTGACTGCGGGGTGTGAATGTGCAGCCCATTCGGTGCTGGTTGACTGGCGTGAGCGCTTCTGCGGGTTGTCGCATTTTTCTGGCCTTGGCGTCTGCGGAGGCGTATGGTTGATGCAGGGGACAGGGATTAAAGGGACTTGAAAGTCCGGAGTCAATGCGCCACGGCACTGTTGTGGCTGCTTGATTCTGCTACCCGGGCGGTACATTCAGCGGATGCATGTGAAGCCCGTGAGCGGGGCTTTCATGGTTGAACACAATCCATACCTGCTGATTTTCGAGTTTGCCTTCCTGGCCTCAATGCTGTGGGTCTGGTGGCGCAATGTACGCCTGAGTTCTGATACCACGGCGGGATTGGCCAGCCATGGCGAAAATTTTCAGCACGCGCAAGCCAAGCAGAATAAACGCCAGCACCTGCGGGCTTCGCGTACGTCCGACCCCACCATTGCCCGCCAGGTCAAGCAAGTTCCCATTCCCTGGGGCTGGCCTCATCACCGGGGCAGCAACCGCCGCCGCGCCAATCGCCCCAGTGCTTCGGAATCCATGCATTATCTGCTCGACTGCCTGATACGCGAGAAGCAGCTGGCCGACAGGACGCATCTCGACCCGCGGTCGAGCAACAGTGTGCGCGCCTTGCTGGAAGATCGTTATGGTCCGGTCAACCGGGATCGTATGACGGAAATGCCTTACCACGTGGTCAAAGCGCCTCTGCTTCGTGATCCCAACGCGCCTCACGACCAGATGGATAATTTTGGTTTTCAGGGGCTGACAGAGGCCAATGGTAAACTGGTACGTATTCGTGGCGCGAAGGATTCCATTTACCGCCAACAGGCGGCGCGCGATCGCCTGATGCAGATGGACATAAAGGAAATCAAACGGCCCTGGGGCTGGTAGATACCGTCCTCGTACGCCCGTACGCAAACGAAATTTTGACAAATTACTGGTACGTTACCTGTTACCATCGTGGCTCTCCCGCGACGGTTCACCTCACTGTGCATACTCTTCAGCGTCTGCTGTGCCAACCCATGGCGCGAAATATTGCATCCTCAGGTGCCTGTCTTGCCTGGGTTCGCGCGATTTCCCAAGCCTATAATGAACTGGACCGTTCGCAGTACGAAGCACTGCAACTGGTCGATCTCAAACTCAAGGTCAGTTTTTGGCGGGCGCGCGTGCTGGATGAAGTATTTAACCGGCAGCCCCACTGGCACGCCGGGCTGTCTGCTGATGAACTGGAGACAGAGCAGGATGTAACCTTGCAGATTCTGCTGTGCCTGGATCTGAAGTTTACGCCCGCACAGCTGGAGCGTGCAGCGCAACTGCTGCCGCTACCATTGAGTGCACAATTGCGTGCGGCCCAGGGCATCCCCACTGCCGGTTTTCCCGAACACGATGACATTGCAGGTCCGGGTGTGGAGTTGAATATCGTCGCTAACCGGGGTTCTGGCACACCGTATGAAAAATGGCGCGAGGATGAACGGCTCAGCCGCTACCGCTATGAGAAAGACGGCGTTCGGTATCGCGGGATTCTGTTTCGTCCCGGGGATATTTTGCTGGCCAATGTGAACCTGGATGGCAATGGGGTTTACACCTCGTTGAGCGAGCCACGCAGTTGTTCTTCGCACTCAGCTTATTTCGCCATGCTGGAGCATGCCGGAAGAAAGCTGCCAGTGGTCATTGAGACCTATGAGAAAGGGGTTCGTCCCGTGCCACTCAGCGTGTTCCTGGGCAGCAAGTTCTGCTCCTACGTTGAGGTGTTTCGGCACCGTGAATACGGCGCCGGCCATGCTGCCGCGGTGAACCAGGCCGCAGCTGAATTTATCGAAAACGTACGCGGCTACAATTTTGACTGCGAAGATCAGGACCGTAATTACATGTCCTGTACATCGGTAGGCCGGTTTCTGCATCAGGCCGCTGGCTTGTGTCCGTCGCCGCGGGTCAGCAGGCTGGACCACCCCAGGGTAAGACGTAACCTTGGTAAAATCGGTTTCCGGTACTTTGCCTACTTCGGGCCGGTGGATTTTCTGCTGAGTGATTGTTTGCACTGCGTGGGTACGGTGGACAATAACCAGGTGAATAAATTGGTGGCCCGGGAATTAATCGACCGGCAGTTCCAGCGGCATTTCGCCAACAGTGACATCGACATTCGCCGTTTTCCGTTCCCTTACCGCTTGAACCTGTGGGGTTTGCGGCAGATGCGACGCAAAACGTTAATCGGCAGGTTGATCGGTTGGCTGGAAGGGTTTAATGCCGAGACCCTGCCAAAAGGCCCGGATGATTTGCTGGCCCTGATCGTACTGGCAGAAAAGCAGGTGGGTAAATGCATCAGGCAAGTGCATGCTGCGATCGCTGACGTACTGGCTGGTTATGAACAACTGGACATGAACCGCTTCAGCGCCGATGCACGCGTTGAGCATGCACTGCAGCAGCATTTCAATCTCCCCTGGTTGCCGCAGCTTTCCAGCGAATCCGCACGGCTGGAAAAACCGTTGGTGGACAGCCCGAAACGACTGTAAAAACGAGCTGGCCTGGCAGCTGTCAATGGCCGCTGGCACCCATTTCCAGCGGGTTTTCAAAGTAACGTTCCCGACGGCCTTCTATCAGTGGAATATAGGGCTTGATCGCATCCAGCATAAAATCACGGAAGATACGGATACGCGCGGTGGTGCGCAGGTCAATATGCGACAGCAGCCAGAAGCCCTTGGTGCCTGCCCGGTAGTCGGTGGGCACACGGCACAGGCGTGAGGATGCATCACCCAGGCCGCAAGGCAGCAAAGCGAAGCCCAGCCCCTGCCGGGCCATGTTGAATGCCACGTTCAGCGAATTTGCCCGGTAGCGGATTTGCATGTGCGGAAAGGCTGCACGCACCCAGCGTGGCGCTACGTGGTGATCCACGCTCCAATCAATAACGCCCACCTTGCCGGGGTCATCCAGATACTGTTGCAACAGGGCCGGTGTGCTGTAAACCGCGTAGGCAAAGTCAGCGATATGGGTTCCGAGCACATTGGGTGGGGGCTTGTCGGTGGCCCGGAATGCCACATCAGCGTCGTGCACAGAAAGATCCAGCACGGCTTCGGTGGCGATAACGTCGATGTCAATATCCGGGTAACGGGCTGAGAACCTGTTCAAGCCCGGCATCAGTAAACCCTGGATGCACGTATCAGGTGCTGTAATGCGCAGCTTTCCGCTCAATTCCTGCCGGTCCACCTGTACCAGCCGGTCGATGCCCAGCACTTCTTCGGCTATGGCTTCAATCGGCCGCAGCACTGATTCACCCACCGGTGTGATCTGCCAGCCATTGGCGGACCGGTCAAACAAGGGCACATTCAGCGCTTTCTCCAGCGCGCTGATGCGCCGGGATACCGTGGTCTGGTTTACTTCCAGTTTCCTGGCGGCGGCGGTGAGACTGCCACAGTTCACCACCTCGAGCAGATAACGCAGATCCTGCCAGTTTATACCCTGCATTTTCGCATCCTTAATCTGCAAAAAACAAAATTTACCTGCGATATTGCAGCCTATATCTTAGCTCGTGAATGCTTTTACCGCACTATTGATTTATCTGCAGGAGAGAAGGAATGAACCGGTTTATAAATTTACTGTTTGCCATGGCCTGTGCCGGGGTGATAACCCTTGGGTTCAGTGAGACCGTACAGGCTGCCCAATCAACCAGCCAGGCGTTGGCAACCTGCCGGGGCGTGGCTGAGCGTGTTTATGGCAATGGCCATGAGAACGCGGAAATACACCTCGATGGGGTACGTAAATCAGGCCGGCAGTTGCGCCTGAGAGTACATACGCCCAACGGGGAAATGCTGACGGCTTTCTGCACGGTTAACAGGAGAACTGGCGAGTTGGTCTCACTGGACCCGCCGGGGCGGCAGGAAGTTGCCGAGCGTACATTAAGTAGCGTGGAACACTGAACCCGGGACACCGTGCATTAATCACCGGAAGATACACGCCAGCCCCCGGCCATAAGACCGGCCGTGGGGCTGAGGCAGGCAAGCTGTCAGCCGCCGAAGACCTTTTTCAGCAGATCCGTGGTGCGTTTGGCGGGGTTCTTGCGAATGGCCGCTTCCTCTTTGGCCAGGTAAA
>JBFIHZ010000105.1:0-11430 GCA_041601535.1 Lysobacterales bacterium
CAGTAACAGGGTTTCCCACGGCACGATAATTCGCGTCACACCCAGCAACAGCGCAGCCAGTGGCGCAAACGCCACCACCATGATCAGGTCATTAATGGAAACCTGTACCAGGGTGTAATTGGCATCGCCGCGCACCAGCTGGCTCCACACGAATACCATGGCGGTGCACGGTGCCACGCCCAGCAATATCATGCCGGCGATGTATTCGCGTGCGCTTTGCGGATCCACCCAGCCGGCAAATACATGCTCAAAAAACAGAATGCCCAGGGCCGCCATGCTGAACGGCTTGATCAGCCAGTTCACCACCAGCGTAATGCACAGACCTTTGGGTTTCTTGCCCACATCCTTGATCGAGGCAAAATCCACATTAACCATCATCGGGTAGATCATTACCCAGATCAGCACCGCGACCACGCCGTTGACGTTGGCAAACTCCAGCGCGGCTATGGCCTGGAACATTGCCGGAAAGGCCAGGCCCAGGCCAACACCAGCGGCAATACACAGCGCCACCCACAGTGAAAGGTAACGCTCGAACAGGCCCATGGCCTGTTGCGTTTCCTCAGCTGCATGCGGCCTGGAGGCACGCTGGGCCAGCGTCATCGCAATTCGTCCCGGATGCGCGCTTGCAGCATGTCGTATGCCTGGTCAAACGCCTGCCGGATCTGCTCCTCGTCGCCTTTGGCTTTGGCCGGGTCCGGTGTACTCCAGTGCAGTTTCTGAACATCACCGTGGAACACCGGGCAGGCCTCTTTAGCGGCCTCATCACATACGGTAATGACGTAGTCAAAATGCGCCCCGGCGAATTCATCCCAGGATTTGCTGCGCGGCTGGTAGCAAGCCACGCCGTGACGTTGCAGCGTGGCCAGCGATTGAGGATGCACATAGCCGGCTGGCTGGCTGCCGGCGCTGACCGCCTGGAAACGCCCGTCACCGAGATGATTGATCAGTGCTTCGGCCATAATGGAGCGGCAGGAATTGCCCGTGCATAACACCAGTACTTTCTTCATCAGTTACAGCACGCTTTCGCAGGTTCGGCTGCGGCGATTCCGGCCACATCAGCTGCAGCAGACTGCGGTACGCAGCAGGCGGTGCTGGCTGCAACATCCTGGCCCTCAGCGCGATCTGCGGCGGCGTAGTACTGCACATCTTCCATGGTTTTATAGGCTTCCCAGGCGATGCCGGAAGGGTCCTGCACCCAGGATTTGTCCGAGCGGGCGTAACAGCATTCGGTCTCGCCTTCATCGAACACGGCGAGATCGGCTTTGGCAAACCGCTGGCGCAGTTCATCCAGCTCGCTGTCCTGCTCCACCTGTACGCCGAGGTGGTCCACCCCTTTGCTGCCAGCGCGGGTGGAAATGGCGAAGTTGACCCGCGGATCATCCAGCAGCCACTTGGCGTAATCGGATTTGGTCTTGACCGGTTCCGCGCCGAACAGCGCATTGTAAAAGCGCACACTCTGCTGCAGGTTCTCAACACCAATATGTATGTGTAAACGTTTCATGTCCGTCTCCAGCTTGTCCGGGAACTGTCCCGGCGGTTAACAACAGTTGGCCAGTTCAATCACCGAGGTACCCGTGGCTTTGTCTTCACGGATACTGGCGAAGTCGGCGCTGCAGCAGTCCTTGACCATAAAAGCGATCAGGCCGCGCATGGCGTCGAAATTGGCGGAGTAAATCACCGAACGCCCGTCCTTTCGCGAGCTCACCAGGCCGGCGTTCGACAAATGATTCAAATGGAATGACAGGGTATTGTGCGGCGTGCCCAGTGCGTCGCTCAGCATGCCTGCCGCCAGGCCACCCGGGCCTGCCTGCACCAGCAAGCGGAAAGTGCGCAGCCGGGTTTCCTGCGACAGCGCGTCAAACTTGATCAGAGCGTCTTGTATGTCCATATGTCTAGAATATTCGACATATATTTATATGTCAATACCTCTCGACATAAAATTTTCTCCGACGCGATCGGCACAATTGTCACAACCATGCGCGGGGCATCAGGGTTATATTGTTACCATGAGCCATATGAACCATTTCCTTGCCAGGGCACTGCCGGTGCAGGCTGCTGCCGGGCCATTGCGGTGCCCTTTTTGCCGGATATGACCGCGGGCAAGAACAACAGCCGCACGCTGGCGCTGTTAATGAGCGGTGCCTTTGTGTTGTTTGGCAGCCTGGCCGTGGTAGGCAGCTGGGGTGCTTACTGGCAGGACACGGGTATTTTGATGTCGGGCACCCGCGCCGAAGGCACTGTTCTGGGCAAGCGCATCCTGCAAGTCGCCGACGGCGAAAATGATTACCTGGTCGAATACCGTTTCCAACCGCCTGACGGCCAGATGATAACGGTAGAACGCGGCATCAACCGCACCTTGTGGCAGGCCATTAATCCGGGTGAGCCGCTGTGGATTGCCTATGCAGCCGACCAGCCGAAGCGTAATTTCCCGGTGGGCGACGGCGTGGTGTCCTGGATCACGGTGCTGTTTGTCTCTGTGGTGGGACTGGCATTTTTCCTGTTCGGTGGCGCCATCCTGTTAAAAACCCTGAAGCCCTCGGAGCCTGCTGCGGACTGATTGCCATGACCACACTGATTCACCAACGGGTTGCCGCCTGCCGCAATGGCCACTACCCCAAGGCCATTTGCCGGACGCGTTCAGGCTGGGCGGTGCTGGGTGACGTGCAATTCCTGCGCGGCTATTGCCTGTTGTTACCCGACCCGGTCGTGCCGCATCTCAATGCCCTGGACAATAAAACACGCAAAACCTTTCTTCACGAAATGTCCGTGCTGGGCGATGCGGTGCTGCACCTCACCGGGGCGCTGCGCATAAATTACGAGATTCTGGGAAACGTCGAGCCCGCACTGCATGCCCATGTTTTCCCCCGCTACGCCGATGAACCCGAAGACCTGCGCCTGAAACCGGTGTGGTTTTATGACTGGGAGGGTGCGCCTGCGTTTGACGCAGACCGCGACGGCCCACTGATGGAGCAATTGGCCCGGCAGTTGCGGCAGCGCGGTATAGCGGACTGAAACACGCGGCCGCCGTTGGCCGGCCAGGCGGGAAACTCAGCTGAACCGCGTACGCTTCAGCCGCATATCCGCCGCCTCACGGTCCCAGGTGTCGGCGGTGACACCCTGCTCACGGATCTCGACCTTCTTCACCTTGTTGGTGGGTGTGCGCGGCAATTCAGGCAGTTGACGGAAGTAGCGCGGCACCATGAAGTGCGGCATGCGTGGCACCAGGTATTCAGCCAGCGCACGCGCATCCAGTTTATGGCCGGGTTTCATTACCACCGCCACCAGAATTTCCTGGTCGCCACGCTCACTCGGCAGCCCGACTACTGCGGCTTCGGCCACCCCCTCAAAACCGGCTACCTCGGTTTCCACTTCGATGGATGACACATTTTCGCCACTGCGCCGCACCGCGTCTTTTTTACGGTCAACAAAAAAGAAATTTCCTTCCTCGTCCCGCCGCACCAGGTCGCCGGTATGGAACCAGCCATTGCGCCAGGCTTCGGCGGTGGCTTCCGGCCGGTTGAGGTAACCCATGTTCACCGTCCAGGGCTGGTCCATGCGCACGATCAGTTCACCGGGCTCGTTAACACCGCATTCGTAATCATGATCATCCACCACGCGGCATTCACAGCCCGGCCGCGGCTTGCCCAGACTGCCGGTGACCCGGCAGTTGATGTCGGTTATCAACGGGCCGGACAGTTCTGTCATGTTGAATCCCGACAGGTAACTGAAACCGTAACGATCGGCAGCTTGCAGCGCGGATTCATTCAACATCAGGGTCAGGGTGCGCAGCGTATGATCCCGCTCGTTATCGCGCGGCGGCGCCTTGACCAGAAAATTGGCCATGGAACCAATCAGCCCGGAGGTGGTGGTGGCACCGGTGGCGCGAATCCGCTCCCAGAATTCGTTGGTCTTGAAGCCCTGAAACAAGGCAATACGGGCACGCTGCGTCAGCGCCGCCATAACCGGAGAAACGCCGCCGACGTGAAACATGGGCAGTTCCACCAGCATGCAATCGGTGTCGTCCAGGTAATGGTAGGTGCTGGCGCCGGTTGTCCACATGTGAAGGTAGGGACACATCACACCCTTGGACGGGCCGGTGGTACCCGAGGTGAAAATGATCATCTGCAGATCCCACTGGTTGACCGGCGCCGGCTCGGTCAGGGGCTGGCCCGAACACTCCAGGTCGGTAACAACCACCTCCAGCTCGTGATTCTTCAGCGGCGCGGCCGCGCCAACACTGAGCAGGCAATCGAGCGGCACCTCCTCCAGCATATCCAGCCGTTCAACCAGTTGTGGATGTACCACCATGGTGCGCGCGGTCGACTCCGCAATCGCGTGGCCCAATATGGACCCGCGATAATCCACGTTGATGGGCACAAATACCGCGCCCAGGTAATTCAGGGCAAACCAGGTGCGGACCATCTCCGGCCCGCTGGGCATCCAGGCCAACACGAAATCACCGGGCTTGACGCCGTACTCCCTGAACAGCGCAGCGGTGCTGCGCGTGTGGTCCAGCGTCTGCTGACAGGTCCAGCTGTCGCCGTTTTCAAAACGGAACTGTAGCCGGTCCGGGGTTTCACGCGCGTTGCGCTCCAGGATGAACGGCAGAACCGAATCTTCACGCGATGGCCGCCGGGTTGCCATTTTCACCAGATGCGCGGCTGCGGTCTTGTCATTATCCATGCTGGGTAGTTGCTCTGTGATCGCGGGTTGAATCCGTGTACGGACTGTTTCCAAATAAAAGCGGCGGCGAGCCCTATGGGGAAACTCGCCGCCGAAACACATCGCTTCTTCAAGAAGCGCTGTACCACCTGAACTGCTTACCGCAGGTGTATGCGGTTACCGTGGGATCAGAAGCGGATTCTGAAATCCACGCCGTAGGTGCGGGGCGGGCCGTACTGGCCAACTTCCTCACCAAAGAACGGAATGATGTTGGTGCGATACAACTTGTCGGCGGCATTCTTGACCCAGGCTGACAGGGACCAGTCCGCGGTCGGCGGTGCATAGGTCAACCGGCCACTCCACAGGCCATAGGAATCTTCCGTGTTCCGGTTGGAAGGTGCCCAGTACAACTTGTCCTGCCAGTAGTAATTGACGTTCAGGTTCAAGGCTTCCGCCAGGTTGCCGCTGCCAAAGGTGTAATCGAAGCCGGCGCTGAACTGATTCTCCGGAGTCCGCTGCAGTATGTTGCCCGAGCTGTCCAGGCCACTGTTTTCCACGAAGTCGACATACTCGGTATCCAGCATGGAACCGGAGGCGAACACAATCAGGCCCTCCGTGGCTGCCCATTGCAGCTCTACTTCCAGGCCCTTGATTTCGGCGTTGGAGGCATTGTCCGTGATGTTGCACAGGCAGTCCTGGTTGGTCTGCTGCACCTGCAGATCCTTGTAGTCCATGAAGAACACCGTGGTGTTAAAGCGCACGCGGCCTTCCATCAGGGTGGCTTTGAAGCCCAACTCGTAGTTGGTCACGGTTTCCGGGTCGAACGGGATATTGGCGGCAATTTCGTTGGCCGGGGTATCTTCATACCCGCCGCCCTTGAAACCGGTGGAGATGCTGCCATACCAGTACCATTCTTCGCTGGGCTGGAATTCCAGGATGCCCTGCGGGGTGAACTCGCTCCAGGTGTCGCCGTATTCAGTGGCGAACGGGCGCTGCAGCGGTGTTGCCGGAGCCGTATCGCCAGGGGTGAAGCGGTCACCGGTGGCTACCTGGATGCCGCGGATAAAGCCGCCCTTGTCATCCTCGGTGTAACGGCCACCGATGGTCAGCTTCCAGGCATCATTGAACTGGTAACCCACCTGGGCAAACGCCGCGATACTGTCCATCTCGCCGTTGTTGATCCAGTGGCTTTCACCGCTCAGCGTGGGCAGTGCACCGCTGATGCTCTCAGCGAAGAAGCGGTCAAACTTGTCCACTTCATCGTGCTTGTAGTAACCGCCGATGATCCAGTCCCATTTGCTGTCGCTGTTCGAGGTCAGGCGAATTTCCTGGCTGAACTGGGTGACGTCAGTATCTTCGCGTACCGGTTCGGAGAACAGCAAAACACCGCCCAGACCAATATCCCGCCCGGCTGCGAAAGCCAGGAAGTCGGAAAAAAGATAGGTACCATCATCAAACACATCGGGCCCGGCACCGGTCTGATCATACATCTGGCCTTCATCAACACTGCGGAAGCCGGTAATGGAAGTCAGGGTTGAGCCTTCGAATGCCCATTCCATGTTGAGCATGGCGCCCCAGCCTTCCCGCTCAAGATACTGCTGGGTGGGGTGCGCATCACCGGCATACAGGGACCGTTCTGCCACGCTCACGCGCGGGTCGGTCAGGCCAAGAAATGCGCGCAACGCGCTCCAGGGCCGGAACGAAGAGTTGGCGCCAGAGGCCGGATGCGGATCAGGAATAGAAACAACCGTGATACCGTTGCTGGAATCCTTGTTGTAATCCAGCACGAAACGCGCACTGAAATTGCTGTCTTCCGGCTGGTAGGACAACTGGCCACGGAATTGCCGTGAATCCAGGTTATCCAGTTCGCGGTCGTTCAGCAGGTCGTAACCATAGCCATCATGGTTACGGCTCTGGAACGAAAAGCGGCCGGCCAGTTCTTCGGTAATGGCGCCAGTGGCATAGCCGTTGACCAGCACCGAGTCGTAGTTACCATAAGACACCAGGAATTCCGCGGAACGTTCAAATTCGGGCCTCTTGGTGTAAACGCTCAGTGCGCCACCCACCACGTTCTTGCCCAGCAATACACCCTGCGGGCCGCGGATGACTTCGATGCGGTCGATGTCGAAGAAGTCCACATTCATGCCACCGGTGCGGCCGATGTAGATGTCGTCAAGGAAAAAGCCCACCGACGGATCGGCCGTGGGTGCATCCAGACGGGTATTGGTGACGCCGCGAATATTTAATTCCAGATCCAGCGGTGTGCCAGCTGTCAGAGATAGTGATGGCGTGTAGTTGGCCAGGTCGCCCACCGTGAAAATCCGGTTGGTGTCGATCATCTGACCAGAGTATGCAGTAATCGCAACCGGCGTAGTCTGCAGGTTTTCCTCGCGCCGCTGCGCGGTCACGATGATTTCTTCAAGAGCGCTAATGCCCGATTCCGCTTCCTGCGCCTGCACAGGAGAAATGCCCAGCAGAGAGATTGCCAAACCTGTCCATAGCACGTTACGTGCTGGCATTGCGGTGTAAACCAGATCAAGGAGTTGTCGTTTCATCTGTTTTCTTGCCCCGTCAATTGAGTGTTGTGTTGGCTGAAGCCCTAACCTATTTCTTGCACGGATTAAGTCCGTTTTCTTATACTTGCATAATTAGACTAGACCTAAATCGTATTCTGTGCAAGCCTCTCGATAACAAGTTTTTTACGCAGGCAGAACTGCCGGTAAAGGACAGTGAGAAAATCGACCGGGTGGGCTGGCAACGCCATTTGGCATCTAAACGATCGTTAAATTTGGAGCAATATTGTGAAAGCATTGGTATGCAAGGAACTCGGACCGGCCGACAAGCTGGTGCTGGAAACCACGGACGATCCCATTCCCGGGCCGGGTGAGGTGCTGATCGACATTCACGCTGCCGGGCTGAACTTTCCGGATACCCTGGCGATTACCGGCAACTACCAGATACGGGCCGAACTGCCATTCATTCCTGGTGGTGAAGCTTCCGGCGTGATCGAAGCCGTGGGAGAAGGGGTCGAACAGTTCAAACCGGGTGACCGGGTAATGTCTTCCGGCCTGAACGGGGCATTTGCGGAAAAACAGTGCAAGCCGGTGGCTGAAGTAATTGCCATACCCGACAGCATGCCGTTTGATACCGCCGCCGGTTTCCTGGTGACGTATGGCACGTCGTATTACGCGCTGAAGCAGTGCGCTGATTTGCAAGCAGGCGAAACCCTGGTGGTGCTGGGCGCCGCCGGCGGTGTCGGCCTGGCCGCTGTGGACCTGGGTAAAGCCATGGGTGCAACCGTAATCGCCGCCGCTTCAACCGAAGACAAGCTGGATACAGCCTGTGCCACCGGCGCTGATCAACGCATCAATTATTCCGACACGGCGTTGAAAGAAGCCATCAAATCGCTGACCGGCGGCAAGGGTGCCGATGTGGTCTACGACCCGGTGGGCGGCGAGCTATCGGAACCCGCGCTGCGCGCTACCGGATGGGACGGACGCTTCCTGGTAGTGGGATTTGCTTCCGGCACCATACCCAGCATTCCGCTGAACCTCACCCTGCTGAAAAACAACGCCATCAAAGGCGTGTTTTACGGGGTCTGGGCCATGCGCGACCCACAGGCCTACGCGCAGAATATTGCCGAACTGTTTGCACTGTATGAGGCCGGCAAGTTGCACCCGATGGTGAGCCAACAGTTTCCACTGGAACAATACCGCGAAGCCTTTGCCACGCTGACAGAGCGCCGTGCCAAAGGTAAAGTGCTGTTCAACCTGAAGGCCTGAGCAGGCCGCTACACGCATGCACCCGGCCGGCACCGAGTTGCCGCCGGGCACAGGCATGATCAGGCCCTGCTGTTGATCAAAAGCCCGCCGAAACGGACGGCCGCTACTGGTTCAGCAATGGCTTGGTTTCAGCGGTATCGAGGTACTCTTCAAGATCGGTTATCCGGCCGTCCCGCACCTTGCAGATGGCGCAGGCGTGCAGCGCGAAATCATCACCATTGGCCAGTTTGCCGCGCAGCACGTGCTGCTGCAGAAAGCCGCCGGGAATCGGTACCCGTGAGGTGATATCGTAGTTGAGCTGCGACAACTTGCGGTGCATCCAGTGCATGGATTTGATGTTGTCGTCCACGCTTTGCAGCTTGTTGTCAAAGTTGTGCCAGATGCGTGCATCAGGAGCGTATACGGCCCGCACTTCATCAGCATCGGCCGCATTCAGCGCTGCCATGAACCGTTCGGCTACGGCCATTGGATCTTGGGGATTTGTCATGGTCATTCCTTATGTAACCAGGTGATTGGAACTCACCCTTCCTTGGTGTGGTTCATCTCGAAATAATCCCGCCAGGCACAGATCTTGCCATCGCGGAATTCAAAGATGCCCATGTAGGGGTGGGCAATGAGTTTATTGCTGCGCGTATCCAGGTATTCCTCATAGCCTTCCACGAACAGCTCGTTGTCGGTTTCGGCGTGACGGTCAATGCGCCATTTCACATCACGGGTTATATCCCGGTACTTGATGAGGAATTTCTGTACCCACTCCTTGCCAATCAGTGGCCGTGATCCGACGTGGTAGTGGTAGACAATGTCATCGGTGAGGAGGCTGAGAAACTTCTCGTCGTCACCGTCCAGGTTGGCTTGCCTGATTTGCTCAATGATATCCAGCTTGCTGGCCATGTTGCCTTCTCCTTGTGCCGGTGCCGCGGCACCGCATGTAGTCAGTCAGGTTGATTAAAACTGCAGTTGTCTTGCCACCAGGTCGCGCAACACTTCCTCGGTGCCGCCGCCAATGGCGAAAATCCGTGATTCGCGCAGAATGCGCTCCAGTGTCGCATTGCCCTGGTAGGCCGTGCCTCCCAGCACGTGCAGGCATTCCCGTGCACATTTTTCCAGCGTGGTGGTGGCCTGCACTTTCAGCAGGCCGAGATCCGCCACGATGTTGTCGCCGCGCTCAAAGCGTTCCACGCACTGATCCAGGTAGGCGTAAGCCACGCGCAGTGCGCGCACCTGGTCGACCAGCTTGTGGCGAATGGCCTGGTGGTCGATCAGGCGCTGGCCGAAAACTTCGCGTTCCCGGGCAAAGGCAATGGCCTGAGCCAGACAGATGCGGCTCATGCCCAGGGTGGCCGCGATACCGCTGAAGCGTTCAATATTGAACTGCTGCACCAGGCTGGCGAAACCGCGGTTTTCCTCGCCAATCAGGCAATGCTCCGGTACCGGCGTACGGTCAAATCGAATCGTACCGATGCTGGCGTTGTACCAGCGCAGACCGGGTACCGGTTCGCGGCTGATGCCTGCCGCATGCGCGTCAATCAGCAGCAGCGAAATTCCTTTCATACCGTCGCCGCCGGTGCGTACCGCAGCCAGGATATAGTCCGCCCGCATGGCACCGGAAATCAGCGTTTTCTCGCCACTGACCTGCCAGCCGCCGTCTACTTTCTCGGCGCGGGTAGTCATGCGGCCCACGTCCGAACCGCCGCCTGGCTCGGTCACCGCGAAAGCGATCTTCTTCTCTCCGGCAAGAACCGGTTTGACCACCGCTTCATCCAGCCGTGCATCTTGCTGCCTGACCACCGGCGGCAAGCCGATCCAGTGTGTGGCCAGGTCGGCAAACACCACTCCGGAACCCAGCCGGTGCAGTTCTTCGGCAAAAATGATGCGGTGATACAGGCTGGCATTTTCCAGGCACCCACCCAGCGCCTGCGGAAATCCCATACCCAGGATGCCGGCGGCCGCGGCCTGCTGGTACAACGCGTCCGGAAAGGTACCGCTGCGGTTCCACGTGTCGATCTGAGGCTCGATGTGCTGCTGCACAAACCCCCGGACTTTTGTTCTCCACGCGTCCAGCTCGGGAGTCAGGCCGGAAGCCGGCGGCCTCAGCCCGTCATAATCCAGGCTGTTTTCACCTTTTGATTTTTCACTCATTGTCAAAACCCCGCGACCAAACTTTCGATATTGAAATTGAATTTTTAACTTGCATAAATGAACTTCGTCTGCTTAGCATATTAGCAGATCATCCGCGCCCATCCTGCCCGGCCGATGCAGGCACGGGCGGAACACCGGTGCGCCGATCCAAGCAGATAGCTGAACCCCTTTTTGATTTACAGCGGAGTAGAAACACGATGAGCCAGACCGACCGACTTGAAGCCATGATGTCCCGCCAGGAAATCCACGACGTGGTGATGCGCCACAGCCGCGGCGTTGACCGCGCGGACGAGGACCTGCTCAAGTCCTGTTACCACTCTGATGCCATCGAGGAACACGGCACCGCCTTCACCGGTCCGGCCTATGAGTACATCGAGGGCGCGGTAGGCCGTATTCGCAAAATGGGCACCATGGTGCATTACAACTGCAATGTTCATATTGACCTGGTTGACGGGCCGCGCAGCGACCTTGCCTATGTTGAAACCTATATCCTGACGTTTGTGCGTTTCAAGGACGGTGAGCAGGACGTGGACACTTTCACCGGCGGCCGGGCCTGTGACCGATTTGAACGGCGCGATGGCGAATGGCGTATCGCCCACCGCAAGCTGGTATTTGACTGGAACCGTGACACGCCCAGCCGGGAAGGCTGGTGCCTGGGCATGTTCGACCGCTCAAACCCGGCCATGCACCTGGGTCAGAAAAGCAAGCAGGATTTGTCATACCAGCGCTTCTGAATCAGCCGCGAGCACACAACTCGTTGACCCACTCCGGGAACTCTTTCCCGGCGTGGGCCTGATTCACCAGACCCAGGTCGACGTAGTCACGCCAGCCGCAGATCTTTCCATCA
>JBFIHZ010000106.1:0-11332 GCA_041601535.1 Lysobacterales bacterium
ATGCCGACGATAAATATTGGCCGCGGCTGTGCGTCCGGCACGCCTTCGTGTTCGGCGATAAATGCGGGGGTAAATACCTTTTGAATGCGTTCATTGATAACCTCGGTATCCACCGGGTCATAGGAAACGCGCAGGCGCTGTCTGGCACACGCCTGCTCATACCACTCAAACGCACGATCGAACTCATGCCGGTCTTCGCAGGCTTTACCCAGTGCGAACATGAAATGTACCCGTGCGTCCTCATCCAGCGGTTCTGATTCAAGACGCTGGTGCATGCTGCGGACTTCTTCATCGGTAAAGCGGAAGGTCTTCAGGTTGGCCAGGCTCCAGTAAACCTCACCGAAGTTGGGACGTTGTTCAATGGCTTTGCGATAGGCGGCGACACCTTCGTCGTGCCGCCCCAGGGTTTTCAGCAGATGCCCCAGGCCGACGTAGGCCGCGGGATGATGGGCACGCAATTCAATGGCCTTGTGGTAAGCCTGCAGCGCTTCATCATGCCGCACCGCGACCGCCAGCATGCTGGCATGCATGTACCAGGCAAAGGGATTGCGCGGGCTCAGCGTGGTGGCCTGCGCAGTGCAGGCCACCGCATCATCCACGCGGTCCTGCTGTTTCAGGGTCCGCGCCAGGTCGAGGCGCGCATCATGAAAATCCGGTGCCAGAGCCAGCGCGCGACGCAACAAGCGCTCGGCGCGCACCCAACGGCCCTGCTCACCCGCCGCCTTGGCCAGCAGGCGCAGCGCGTTCACATCATCCGGCGCAGAAGACAGCACGCGCAGACAGATCTGCTGACATTCTTGCGGCCGTTCGGCGCGCAAATGCTCAGCCGCCTGCGCCAGTTCACCACGATGCGGACTCAGCGCGAACGCCTGTTCATACATTTTGTCGGCTGAATCAGCGTCGCCCATGCCAGCCAGCGCATGGGCCAGCTTCAGCCGCACGGATTCAGATCCGGGGTCCAGCGCTGCGGCACGCTGCAGGTGATCCACAGCTTCCGTCAAAGCGCCTTGCTGCAGTAATGCCTGCCCCAGATTTTCGCGTGCGCGGACAAAACCCGGAGCCAGCTTCACCGCCTGTCGCAGCGGTATTTCCGCCGCGGCCGCCTGGCGGCCGGCCAGCAGCACCACGCCGAGCAGGGTCAACAAATCCACATCATCAGGCCAGGCGGCCAGGGCCTCGCGGCACAACTGTTCCGCAGCCCGGGTTTCATCTGCATGAAAGCGCTGCAAAGCCAGCTCAAAGAATTCCTTCGGGGAACGTGCCAACATTATGTTTACGCCATTTCTTTCCTGTGCAAGTCCAGCCTCCGCAACAAACCCGGCAAGCGCATGGAAACATGATTTGTTGATACCGGCAAGGGAAAAACCAGTCAGCCGCCGGGGTTGGCACCCGCCGTCAACCGGTTCTCATCAAAACGGGCAATAATAGTCGGCCCGCGCTCACAAGATCATTGGCTGCTGCGTGAACGGTGATTATCATAGAGGTTCACTCCTGGCAAAGGCTGCCCCTTATGAACCCGGCTTACCGATCCACTGCCGCACTGGCATTCACCGCTTTGATCTGTACGCTGGCCTGGCACGGTATGGCGTTTGCTGATGTTGACGGCACTGCCGCTGACAGCACCAGCAAAGCCCAATCCGACAGCACAGACCCGGCTCGCCTCAGCATTGATCACTTGTTCCGGCTCGGCACCGTCAGCAACCCGCAGATCAGCCCGGAGGGTAGCTGGATTGCCTATACAGTCAGTCGTGACAAGCTGGAAAAGGACGAAAACCTCAGCCGCATCTGGATGGTGCCAGTTGCCGGTGGTGATGCGGTTGCGATGACCCGTGAAGACGAATCATCCAGCCATCCACGCTGGAGTCCCGACGGCAACTACCTGGCATTTCTGTCGGCCCGCAACGACGGCAAAACCCAGGTATGGCTGCTGGCGCGGCACGGTGGCGAAGCGCGGCAACTGACCCGCACTGCGCAGTCGGTGGACAGCTTCGGCTGGTCGCCTGACTCCGGCCGCATGTGGCTGTTGCTGCAGGACCCGACGCCACAGGAAATAGAAGCCCACCAGCAAGGCGATGATTATGAAGCGGCCACCCCGCCACCCTGGGTGATCGACCGGCAGCAATTCAAAACGGATTACGTTGGCTACCTGGACCGCCGCCGCACCCACGTACACGTACTCGATGTGAGCAGCGGCAGCATCACCCAGCTGACTCATGGGGATTACGACGACAGCGAACCTGTGTGGTCACCGGATGGCAGCCGTATTGCCTTTACCAGCAACCGCAGCGCCAACCCGGACAGTAATTACAACTCCGACATCTGGGTGGTGGCAGTCCCTGAGGAACCCGTGCCAGAAGCCGCTCCACTGATTCAGGTCACCACCCAGGCCGGGGCGGATGCGAGTCCGTCATGGAGCCCGGATGGCAAGCGCATTGCACACACCTCGGTCACCGACGTGGAGGCCATGCTGTACGCTACCGCGCACCTGGGCGTGTCATCAGCCGCTGGTGGCAATACCGACATCCTGACCCACGAACTGGATCGTATGGTATTCAGCCCGCGATTCTCACCCGATGGACGGCACATCTGGTTTCTGCTGGAAGACTCAGGCGAAGTCAATCTCGCCAGCATCAGACCCGCTGGTGGCGCCATCAGGCGCCTGATCACCGGCCGGCAGGTGGTGAGCGAGTTCAGTTTCGGTCCGGACCAGCAGGCGGCCGCCCTGGTAAGCAGTCCGCACCTGCCGGAAGAAGTGTTCCTGTTCAATGGCAAAACACTGGTGCAGAAAACTTTTACCAACCAGCCGGTATTACAGACGCTGCAACTGGGCGAAGTAGAAAAGGTCAGCTTCAACAGCCAGGACGGCACGCCAATCGAAGGCTTTCTGATCAAACCACCCGGCTTCGTGGCTGGCCAGAAATATCCCACCATTCTGGATATCCATGGCGGCCCGCAAGCGCAATACGATTTCCGCTTCCATTTCGAAGCCCAACTCTATGCCGCAAACGGCTACCTGGTGGTGCACCCCAATCCACGCGGCTCAACCGGCTATGGCCAGGCGTTCTGCCTGGCCATCTGGCGAGACTGGGGTGGCCCGGATTTTGACGACGTGATGGCCGCAGTAGATGATGCCATTGAGCGTGGCTGGGCTGATCCGCAACGGCTGGGTGTCACCGGTTGGTCTTATGGCGGCATCCTGACCAACCATGTAATCACCAAAACGGACCGGTTCAAAGCCGCCATTACGGGTGCCAGTGAGGTGCTTTACGTGGTGAACTACGGCCACGACATGTACCAGCGCTGGTGGGAGCAGGAGCTGGGCCTGCCCTGGCAACCGGAGGCGCGAGCGCGTTACGAGCGCATTTCACCGTTCAACCGGGTGGAGGACATTGTCACCCCCACGCTGATCCTGGGCGGCGAAGAAGACTGGAACGTGCCCATCATCAATTCTGAACAGCTGTACCTGGCCCTCAAACGGCTGGGCGTGGAAACTCAACTGGTGGTGTACCCCGGCGAATATCACGGCATTGACACCCCCAGTTACAAGCAGGACCTGTACCAGCGTTACCTGGACTGGTTCGGGGAACGGCTGTAAGGCTGTCGGCTGGCCATCAGGCCAGCTCGCAGTATCCGCCTTTCAGCACCCACACCTCGCGTTCCGTGGCCCGCACCTGGAAGGCCACGCCGGATGGCAGTTCCCAGAACAGCACCGCCAGGGTCTCGCCCGGATAAACCGGCGCGGAGAAACGCGCGTCAAACCGCTTCATGCGCGAAGGGTCGTAATCACAATACCGCGCCAGCAATGCTCGGCAGGCCATGCCGTAAGTACACAGGCCATGTGCAATGGGCCGTTCAAAACCTGCCTTGCGGGCTATTTCAGGCAGGGTATGAATCGGGTTGGGGTCGCCATTCAGCGCATACCAGAGGGCCTGGTTGGCATTGGTGGGGATGATGAACTGGCCATCGGCTTCACGCCCCGGCACCGCGTTCGATTGCGGCTGGCGTAAGGGCGCCACGCCACCGAATCCGCCATCGCCACGCGCGATGGTGACGTAACTGGTGCGGTACAGCAGGGAGTTGTCGCCACGCAATCTGCCTTCCGCCGTCATATGAACTTCGGCGCCTTTTTCCGCTCCGCGGTCATAGATTTCAGGTATTGACGCACTGACTTCCAGTTCCGCTTCACCCGGCAACGGTTGGAACAGTTCCAGCTTTTGCTGTCCATGCAGCGCCAGCTCCGGACGTTCAAACTGGCAGGCCAGGGTGAGTTCCAGAATGGTGTCCGCGAAAATGGTTGCCATGCTGGGCACACACAGCAATGGTTCGCGCTGGCTGACAAAATCCAGCTCAGCTTCGCACAGGGGGTCAGAGGCAAACCCAACGCTGAGGGCATACAGCCGCGCATCGCGCGCGCTATAGGAAAACGGCCGCCTGTCGATCTTCAGGCTTTTTAACTTGTCCACATCCACAGTCACTGTTAATCCCCGTATTACGTTCTCTGAGTTTGCCGCTGACCTGGTTTGAACGCCTTTTGCCACGAGCCGGTCAACTGCCATGAATCGAACGATTATGCCCGTACCCGTGCAATTTCCAAGTGATTGCTGCAGAATCTGTGCATTCTTTTTCAGCCCACTCGTTTCCTGCACAGGTTTTTGGACCCATGATCCCTGATTTTTCCTTGCTGTTGGTGGTACTCACCCTGCTTTCCGGTCTGTTCTGGCTGCTGGACAGCCTGTTTTTCAAACGCCGCAGAATGGATCGCGCAGTACAACAAAAAATAGCGCGGCCGCGGGACCCGGTACTGGTTGAGTACTCGCGTTCCCTGTTTCCGGTGTTGCTGGTTGTGCTGATTTTCCGGTCATTTCTCTTTGAGCCGTTCAAGATTCCTTCGGGCTCCATGATTCCCACCCTGCTGGTGGGTGATTTCATTCTGGTGAACAAATATGCCTATGGCGTGAAGCTGCCGGTGCTGAACACCAAAGTGATGTCAGTAGGCAAACCACAACGTGGCGACGTATTTGTCTTTCGCTCCACCGAAGACCCGGCCATCAACCTGATCAAACGCGCGGTGGGTTTACCCGGGGATACCATTACCTACCGCAACAAGCAACTGTTTATCAATGGTGAAGCACTGGAGATCACCCAGAAAGGGGCGTTTACACCCGACCAGGTAAAATGCTCGGTACCGCAAGCCGATGCCCAGCTGTATGAGGAAAAACTCGGCAGCGTCAGCCACGATATCCTGCTGCACCTGGGCAGCCCGTCCCGCGATGGCCAGTGGATCGTACCGGAGGGCCATTATTTTGCCATGGGGGACAACCGGGACCGCAGCAATGACAGCCGCGCCTGGGGCTTTGTGCCGGAAGAAAACCTGATGGGACGTGCGGTCGGCATCTGGATGAATTTTGATCTCAACAAAGGTTGCGGCGACCTGTCACGCGTCGGCGACGGCATACACTAAGCATTGACCCACCGTGCCGGCAGTCTCGCGCGGCACGGTTACTTCCCCCGCTGTTCCACCGGCAATGCAAACCGCAGCACCCGGCACTTATGCATCCCGCGCATTTCTCAAACATCGACGACTGTCTGTTAACACCGTGTTCATACGCCATTAATCGCGCAGTAATTCCCAGCCCGTATCATCTCAATCGTGGTTACAGCCAAGGCAGGTACGCCAGAAGCACAATAAACAGCTACGAACGACCAACACAAGGGAAAAAGGGAATAGAAAATGATGACAAGGGAAGCAACACCGTTTTTGACCAATCAGCTTCGATCCATTCGAAGTGATCACCACCTTATTACTGTCTGGCCTGAAAGCGCTGCCCGGGAAGTACGGCGTCCGCGCCGCACACCGCCAGCGCGATTCAGCAAAGAATTGAAAAAGCCCTGGGGCTGGTAAGCCGCACACATACACATGGACGTCTCATGCACGACCACCCGTTTCAGCACCCGTCCGGTAGTTTCCCCCCTCCTTTAGCTGGGCGGGTGCTTTTTTCACACAGGAAACCAGCCCTGAATTGCGGGCTGGTTCATTCCACTTTAGTGGGTGCTGAAAACCGGTACCCGATACCCACCATGGTCTTGATAATGGTCGGGTTTTTCGGGTCACGCTCCAGCTTCCGTCGCAAACGCGCAATCACCACATCAATCATGCGTTCGGATGGCGATGAATCATCCATGCTGATGGCATCCAGGAGCTGGGCCCTGCTGAGTACGCGGTTGGCCGCATTGACCAGTGCAGCCAGCAGATTGAACTCGGCCCGGGACAGATGGACCTCGTTGTTATCCACATCCAGCAAAGACCGGCTGTCCAGGTTAATCGACCAGTCCTCAAACCGGATAATGCGGCTTGACGGAAGATGCACGGACTGGCCGTCTGCGCCAACGCTGCGGCTCAACAGGTTACCGACCCGTAACACCAGTTCTTTCGGGTCACAGGGTTTGATCAGGTAGTCATCGGCGCCCATTTCCAGAGCCGTGAGTTTGTCTTCTCGGCCCTGACGGGCGGTCAAAACAATGACCGGCATGGAAGAACGGGCGCGGATCTGCCGCATCAGCACCAGCCCGTCTTCATCGGGCAGGCCCAGGTCGAGCAACAGCAGGTCCTGTGGTTCACTGTCCAGCATGGCCATCAGTTCATGGCCGGACGACACAAGGCTTACCTGGAAGCCTTCCTGCTGAAAGTAGGCGGCCAGTAATTGTTGTACAAATTCATCGTCTTCGGCGATCAGGATGCGGCGGTTTGCAGTCATATATACCTCTCAGGCATGCGCAGGAAACACCATTCTGAAGCGGGATGTTGCCAGGGTGTCAATATCCTTACCTTTGGGTAATTTGATTGTAACACCTATTAACACTGCACCACGGGCCTTGTATTCATGCCTTGACCGGCGTCATTCAAACACAGGCCTGCGGTGGTGTTACCAGTGCGGAAACAGGCGGCCCACCGGTGGGTACCGTATAATCATCAACACGATTGAGTGGCGCCAGAACGTATCACCCCTGCCGGCGGCACGGGTGAGAATGACCAGGGAGACACTTTTGTCAGCTCCACCACTGCACCCAACCGAAGCTGAACGCCTGGCGGCATTGCGGCAGCTGCAGATACTTGACACCGCTCCGGAGGAGCGGTTCGATCGGTACACGCGTATAGCCCGGGATGTATTTGATGTGCCAATGGCAGTCATCTGCCTGGTCGACGCCGAACGCCAGTGGTTCAAGTCCCGCTTGGGGGTGGATGCCACCGAAACGCCGCGCAGTATCTCATTCTGCGGTCACGCCATCCTGCAGCAGGGTGTGTTTTATATACCCGATGCACTGCAGGACGACCGTTTTGTGGATAATCCGCTGGTCACCGGCCCACTGAACATACGATTTTACGCTGGCGCGCCTTTGTATTCCCTTTCCGGTCAGCCATTGGGCACCCTGTGCGTTCTTGATTCCACCGCACGCACCCTGACAGATAAACAACTGCATACCCTGTCGGATCTGGCGCAATGCGTGGCCAGTGAAATGAACCAGGCCCGTCTGGCCGAGACCGTGCGAGAGCTGAATGAACAGCGCCGGTATACCGAAAATATCCTGCAATCGGTCAATGAAGGCATCATCGCCATCGACCACAAGGGCGTTATTCGTTCGTTCAACCAGGCCGCCGAATATATATTCGGCTATCCGGCTGAGGATGTACTGGGAAAGAATTTTGCCATGCTGACCAACCCTGCACGCGCTCAGGTTCTGCAACAGTCGATCAGGCGTTACCTGGACAGTGGTGTGCTGATCGAAGGCGGTATCAATCATGAACTGGAAGGACGCAGAAGCGATGGCACTCTGTTTTCAGTTGGATTATCCATCGGCAAAATGGAAATGGATGGTCAAACCATGTTCAATGGCGTGGTGCGCGATATATCGCACCGCAAGAAACTGGAACGCCTGAAAGATGGATTTATCACCACGGTTAGCCACGAGTTGCGCACACCACTGACCTCCATCATGGGTTCACTCGGCCTGATCAAGGGCGGAGCGCTGGGCCAAATTCCCGACGATGCCAATGCCATGCTGGAAATTGCCTACAGCAGCAGCGAACGGCTCGTCCGGCTGGTCAACAGCATGCTTGACCTGGAAAAAATGAGTGGGGGGTATCTGCAGCTCAACAAAGCGCCGGCTGATCTGGTGCAATTGGCCCGGCAGGCCGTGGAGGAAATCCGCGGTTACATGGCGCAGGGCTACCAGTTGAATATCCGCATTACAGCGCCACAGCAGGCAATTATCGTAGAAGCAGACGATGATCAGCTCACCCGTGTGATTACCAATCTGCTGTCCAATGCCATAAACCATTCCCCGCCAGGCGGCACCATCACTGTGGAAGCGCGCCAGGACAACGGCCTTGCGCGGCTTTCAGTCGCCAATCAGGGCGCGGGTATTCCGGCAGAATACCAACCTCTGGTTTTCGAGCGCTTCACCCAGGCCAGCGGCAACAACGAGCGGGTGCAAGGAGGTGCTGGCCTGGGTCTCAGCATAGCCAAGGGTATTGTTGAGTTGCACGGCGGCGAAATCGGTTTCATCACCACGGCCAACTCCGGCAGCACTTTCTTTTTCGAACTGCCAGTCAGCGCTACTTCAACCCGCGCTGGCCAGACAGACACCTCGGCTGCCTGATGTCCATACCCGCCGAGCACAACGCAACCGACGCGCCTCGCGAGGTTCCCGGCAGAGTACTGTACGCGGAAGACGACCCGGGAATACAGGCTGTTGCAAAAGTTGCCCTTGGCCAGCTAGGTGGCTACGACCTGCTTATTTGCAATAGCGGCGAAGAACTGCTGGAAGCGTTTGCAGACTTTGCGCCTGACCTGGTTTTGCTGGACTTCATGATGCCGGGAATGGATGGGCTGCAAACCCTGCAGCAACTGCAACGCAGGCCCGATGCGCGCCACACCCCGGTGATTTTCATCACCGCCAGGGGTCAGGCCGCGGATGTGAATCAGATCATGCAGGCCGGCGCACTGGGCATAATCCAGAAACCCTTTGACCCGATGACATTGGGCAGCCGCATCAACAAGTTGTGGAAACAACATCAGGCCAGCCAACAACAATCACAACAGGTTTTCGATAACCATATAGAGCAATTGCGCCGGCTGTACGTGGAGCAATTACCCGAGTTGTCGGAGCAGCTTGCCGAAGCCTGGTCGCGGTTACACCGCGGGCAAGGTACATCACTGGTCAATTCGTCATTTCATCAGCAGGTGCATAAACTGGCGGGTTCGGCCGGCATGTATGGCCTGCTTGATGTCAGCCAGGCCGCGCACCAGGTGGAAACAATTCTGCAAGCCGCTGAAACGTCTGCCGCAGGTAGCAGCAACAATCCATCAGACATTTTTTCGCAATCCCTGGAGCCGGCCTGGCACCGCTTGCAAACCTGCCTGCAAACCGCGGTCGGTCAGATCTGAAAACTGCAGGGATTTTCCACCCCAAAGCCGGCATTGATGGTCTATAATCCCCGGCCTCCCAGGTACCGGAATCTCTTCATGTTTCGCAATCTCCGCTTTTACCGCATCTCCAGCCCATGGCCTGAATCTGAGGAAGAACTCTCAGAGCTTTTGTCGAACAAGGCTTTTGCCCCGTGTGGCAGCTATTCGGAACGCAGCGCCGGCTGGGAACCACCGGGAGAGGACGACACGGGTAACCTGGCGCGGCGGCTGGCCGGCGCCGACCTGATCCAGCTACGCACCCAGAGCCGGGTACTGCCCGCGGCCGCCATCAACGAGGCGCTGGAGTCACGCGTGGATGAGTACCGCCAGCGCATGGATCAGGACCCGCCACGCCGCGAACTGCGCCGCCTGAAAGAAGAAACGCGAGATGAGCTGCTGCCCAAGGCACTGGTGAAATCCGAGCGCACCCTGGGTTGTTATATCGCTTCGGAATCAATTCTGGCAATTGATGTAGGCACTGTGGCCAAAGCGGAATGGTTTCTGGACCAGCTGCGTATCTGCTTCAGCCAGTTGCGTTGCGTGCCACTGACCTTCAACACGCCACCAGCCGAATTGTTACGACGAATTTTCATGGGTGAAACACCCGGTGGTTTCAGCCTGGGCCGCGAATGCCGCATGCAGGACCCGATGGACAGCAAGTCCATCGCCACCTGGCGCGATATCGAACTGACCGATGACACCATCCGCAAACACGTGGTCGACGGCATGAAACTGACCCATCTGGGAGTTGAATTCGATCACGTGCTCACCTGTGTGCTGAGCGAAGAGGCTGTCATTGGCAAGTTCAGGTTTATTGAGGGCGAGGACGTTGACACTCCGGATTATGAGGACAAGCAGGCCCGCCAGGATGCCGATTTCGTCCTGCTGAGCGGCACCGTGCGCCGCTTGCTTGAACAGCTGAAAAAATACCTGGGCGGCTATTCAGGCGATGCAGGCGACTAGCCAGCAAAGCACCGCATCGCTTGCAACGATGCAGCCAGACCTTGGCACTGTTAAGGCAGTACAGCGCGGAACAGGAAGAAGAACACGATAGCCAGTAAGGCGCCGGCCGGAATGGTTACCGCCCAGGACACGAAAATGCGCCCGACCACCCGCAAGTCAATGGCGTCAATACCACGTGCCAGGCCGACACCCAGCACCGCACCCACCAGGGTGTGCGTGGTGGATATCGGGATGCCGGTACCGGATGCGATCACAATGGTCGTGGCCGCTGCCAGTTCCGCGGCGAAACCGCGGCTGGGTGTGAGCTGGGTTATTTTTTCACCCACCGTGGCAATCACGTGCCGGCCATATGTAGCCAGGCCGATCACAATTCCACCGCCGCCGATGACCAATACCCACATCGGAATGGCCGACTTGCTGCCGATCACCCCGCTCTTGGCCACACTGATGACTGCAGCCAGTGGCCCGATCGCATTTGCAACGTCATTGGAACCGTGGGCAAACGCCATGGAGCAAGCCGTGACGACCATCAAAACCGCGAACACCCGCTCGACCGTGTGGAAATGCTGCTTCTTTTCCAGCTTGGGATTGGGCTTGATACGCGCAATGGCAAACTTGCCAATCACCGCAATCACAACGGCGATTCCGCTTGCAAGCAGGTAACTGTGCAGGGTGCTGATTTCCAGCCCCACATGCGACAGGCCCTTGAGTATGGTGACCAGTGTGATGGTGAATGCGGCGAAAAAGATGTAAATCGGCACGTAACGCCGTGCCCGGGCGAGTGGGTCGGGCTGTGACAGAATCAGGCGCTGAACGCTGGCGAAAATCAGGTAGGCGATAAAACCAGCCAGTGCGGGCGATATGACCCAGCTCATCACGATGGTGCCGACCTTGGACCACTG
>JBFIHZ010000107.1:0-11291 GCA_041601535.1 Lysobacterales bacterium
CGCTGGGGGATGCGACGCCGGTACTGATCATTGTGATCCTGCTGAAAATCGTGGTGGATATCCGTTCGCACCTGCGGCAACACCGTTGACCGCATTCACAGGCTGATGGTCGTGCCGCCGCCAAGGCCGGTGCCGTGGCCCGCCTGCACGGGCCGTAGCCGGGCCGGCTCCTGTCAGGGCTGCTGCCAGCCGTTATCTATCAGGTTCTGCTCTGCGTCCGCATCCAGTGGAGCCTGGTCGCCCATACGCTCGCTGATCCAGGCAGTCAGTGCGGGCAAATTGTTATCGGAGGCGGGTTGGTAGGGAGAGTCCGGGTTGGGCGCCAGCGGTCGGTTACTGCTGAGCCAGTCGACCTGCCAGTCACCGTCACGCCGGCAAGCCACGATCAGGCTGGAGCGGCCGGAGCCCTGCAGCCTGGCTTGCCGGCAATAATCGCCCTGCCGGTCCCGGAAGGTAAGCTGAACCTCGCCGCTTGCGGCTGCGTCAAGGCTGGCTGATTCAGCGCTGGCGTGGTGTTCCAGCAGGTCGTGCAAGCCCGGGCTCAAGGCCAGTGTGCCGGCCAGGCCAGGCCGGGTGCTGTCAACAGCAACGGACGCCTGGTGGAACTGCCCGCCGATAAACCAGCCGATTACCAGTGCCACACTGGCGGCTATGGCCACGGGTGTCTGGATAAAGCGGGGCAGGGCCTGGCGCCAGGCGGCTTGTGGCAGGCGGACAACGTTATCGCTGGCCGCATCATCAGCATGATCCGCCGCACCCGCTGCAACGTCTGCCGGCTGGTTGAGCAGGTCCAGTACGGCTTGCGGCATGGGTGAGCGGTCCACCTCGGCGAAAGCCTGCCGCACCTGCTCATCGGCACCGCGCAACCGGGCCAGCCGCTCAAGCAGGTCAGCATCAGCGGCCAGACGTTCGGTCACCCGGTCGGCCTCGGCGGCCGGCAATTCCCCATCCATGTATGCGCACAGGGTCTCATCGCTCAGGGTTTTGTGGTGCTCGCTCATCTTGCATTCTCCTGACCGCCCTTATGGACGGCCGTGTGTGTCTGCGGCTCGTTGCCATCTTGGCCGTTGCCGGCTGACGACACCGGCGCCAGCGCGGCACGTGCCCTGGCCAGGCGGCTCATCACCGTGCCCACCGGAACGCCCAGTATTTCCGCGGCCTGCTTGTAGCGGTAGCCTTCAATCACCACCAGTTCCAGTACCGCACGTTGTTCTTCCGGCAAGCGGGCGATGCGGGCATGGGTTTCCTGCCAGGCTATTTCTCCGATGGCCTGGCGCTCGCCGGAATGACTGGCCGCTTCCTGCAAGGTGGGGTCGGCTGCAGCCTGTTGGCGCACCTTGCGTGAACGGATCTCGTCAATCCACAAGTTACGGCATACTTTGAAGCTCCAGGGACGCAGTTCGGCGTCATCCGGCAGGCCTCGTGTCAACAACCGTTCCACCGTGTTCTGTAACAAATCATCTCCATCAGCCATATTGCCGGCCAGGCTGAGTGCAAAACGCCGCAATTGGGGCAAAATATCCAGCAGTTGCTGTTGCCGGGCCTTGAAACTGTGGCTCTTTTGTGGGGTCATACGTTTAACCTCAGGGTTTTATTCCCGGCGGAATAAACCGGTGCACGAAGACGTGGAGATTATAAAGACTCACGACAGGGAATGTTCGCGCCATGCAAAGACCAATAATGAAGTTCCAGCCCACCCGGCTGCTGTTTGGCTGTGGCCTGATAATGACGGGTATTGTGATTACCCAGCCGGCACTGGCTCAGATTGGAATCGGCCCGGTCGATCGTACGCTGGACCGTACCCTGTCGGGGCCGGGGGCGGTACTGACTGACCCGACGCAACGGCGGCTCGATGACCGCCTGCAGCAAACCCGACGACAGACAGAAGACGCAGTGGTACCACTAACGCAGCCGCTTGAACCGGTGGCTGGCCCACTGGCGGAGTCAGCCGGGTCCGGCCTGGAAGCGGTCGGTAACAATGTTTCCGGAGTAGTTGATGAGGTGACTGCGCCGCTATCCTCCGCACCGTTGTCGACAGTGATTCCCGCGGCTCCGGCCCGTCCTTTGTCGATTGATGTGGACCCGTTGGGTCAGGCCATAGAAAAGCGGGTGCTGGTGATCCTGGCTGCAGAATCCGACCTGCCTGGCCTGTTGGCTTACGGACTGAGCGTGGTGGATCAACGCCCGTTGGCCGGCATGGGCCTGGTGCTGCTGACACTGCGCAGTGACGGCAGTCAGCCGTTGGCAGAGCTGGCCGACTCGCTGCGCCTGGCCTTCCCTGACAGCAGCGTGGATTACAATCACCTGTATAAGGCCAGTGCCGACGCACCCGGGTTGCAAACGACCAACGGGACTGCTGAAGCGACCCAAGCCGGCTTGAGTCAGCGTGGTGCAGCAGTGTCGGCGCCGGCAAATTCGCAGCAGCAGCGGTCTGCCCGGGCCCTGCGCATCGGCATGATTGATTCCGCCTTGCAACGGGACCACCCGGCATTGCGGCAGCAGTCTGTGATTGAGCGGGATTTTGTCCGTTTCGAGGGAGAACGTCCGCTCGACCACGGCACGGCGGTGGCTTCGCTGCTGCTGGACGCCAGTGGTAATACGCCGCTGGAACTGCTGGCGGCTTCGGTGTTTTTCTCGCACCCGGGCCAAACCCACGGTGCCAGCACCGAAAGCCTGGTTGAAGCCATTGGCTGGCTGGCCAGTGAGGGTGTGGATGTCATCAACATCAGCCTGGCGGGTCCGGCCAATGCGTTGCTGGAGCGCATCATGCAGCAATTGCTGCAGACCGGGCCGGTGGTGGTGGCCGCAGTGGGTAATCATGGCCCGGCCGCGCCGCCGGCTTATCCGGCGGCTTATGCCGGTGTGCTGGGTGTGACGGCGGTCGATCGTCACCAGAAGATTTTCCTGTACGCAAACCACGGCCCGCATGTTGATTTCGCGGCTTATGGCGTGGGCGTGCGCGTGGCCGATAATCTGGGCGGCTGGCGTACTGATTCCGGTACTTCGATGGCGGCGCCGGTCGTCTCGGTGGCCGTGGCTGCCGCGCTGCGGCGGCAGCCTGGCTCGGCCGATACCGTGTTACAGGCCCTGGCTGCCGAAGCCCGTGACCTGGGTGACAGCGGCTATGACACGATTTTTGGTCACGGGCTGGTGCTTGCGGACTTAAGTGTCAGAAGGCTGTCGCAAAATTAACGGAAAACACTGTTTCGGAATAATCTGCCGACGGCAGGTTGGATGCGTTATTGGCGTATTCCGCTTCGGCGCTCATTTCCAGGTAGCGGGACAAGGGCAGGGTGGCGGTCAGCCCGGCCCGCAGCCGCTCGTCATCGCGTTTCTCTCCCAGTGATGCCGTTAGATGCTGGTAATCACGTTTCTCCAGTTTTAACTGGCCTTTCAGCTTGAGATTTCGCGAGCCCAGTGGCAACTGATGTCCATAGGCGAGCCTGAGGTTGCCGGAAACATAGTCAAATTCGTCGCTGACAGCATCTTCGCTGTCAACCCGCATTCCCATTGAAACGTAGCGGTTCATTCCGTCCAGCAGGTAGTAAACATCAGCATCCAGGGCTTCATTGTCGGCATCTCTGGCCGGGTAATCCGCATACGTCTTGTCACTGTGGGTAAACGCGGCGCGCAGGTACCAGGTGTCATCCAGCATGCGCGCAACGCTGGCAGCGCCCTGATTGATGTCCAGAAATCCGTCGCCGTCGACCAGGGCGTGAAAATGGCGGGCAGCCAGGCCCGTGTCGAACGCCCCCAGCCGGTAGCTGATCCTGGCCTGGGCCTGGTGAATGGCCAGGTCATAGCCGGACAGTTCCTGGTAGCGGGTAGCCGAGTAGCCATAGTCCAGGTACAGCGTCAGGTTATCAGCCAGCCGGGCACGCAGATCGGCTCCCAGCTTGTACTGCAGGGCGGTATCGGCCTGCTCGGTGTTGTCATCGATTTCGGACAGGTTCACATTGCTGTCGTACTTGTAGCCGGCACTTGCTTCAAAGCCGAAATCCATTCGTTCATCGTCGCCTGTTACGGGCGCCGCCCACAGCGTGCAGGCGATCAGGCAGCCCAGTGTTGAATTCTGCAGGGTGTTCATTAGCTTGTTCTCCGAAACAATCCGGCTGGCGGCGTCTGTCCGCCAGCCGGATGTGTGAGTGAGTGTTCTGAATCCCGGGTCGGCACAGGACCGCTGCCGGAATCAGTCACGTGGCTTGGGTGCAGCCTTTAATTGATACCGGGCAGGGCCAGTGAATCCACCAGATCGGCCGCCACATCGGCCTCGATGGCCTGCAGGATGTCCTGTTCCACCGCAGCCTCCACCGTGCTGACGACTTCGGCCGCCACATCGGCTTCTACTGCACTGGCGACAGCGGTTTGCACCGTGCTTTCCACCGTGGCTGCAACGGTGCTCTCCACCGCGGATCGGGCTTCGCCGGCTGCCAATGAAGACAGCGTGGACGTTGCTGAACCGGCAAGGCCTGCCGCAGTGGCGGCTGCCGCCGTGCCATCGGCTTGCGGCGTTTCCGGCGTATTGTCTGCGGCGGTTTTGCTGGCGGCACCGGCTTTCAGCACGCTTTGTGCCGTACCTGTGGCTGTGCCCGTGACTGCTGCAACAGTGGCACCGTCCATGCCGGGCGTGGTGGCTACAGGATTGGTTATGAGCTCACTGCCGGCGCCAGTGTTCAACAATGCATCCGCAGTTCCCTGGGCCTGCGCTGCAGGCTGTGTGGCCTGGGCGGCGAGACCGGTGGCTGCAGACTGTGTGCTGCTGGCCGCGCCGCTGATGCCGGCAGCTGAATTTCCGTCCGCAGCGGGTATCCCGGGTACAGAGCCCAACTCACCGGTAGCGGATGTTGAGGTATCCAACAGGCTGTGCGCTGCGCCGTTGAGTTGCGTTGCCGGCTGTGTCAGCTGCGCAGCCATGCTGGCGGCGGTGGACTGACTTGCGCCAAGGGCCGCACCGGCGGAGTCCGCCGGGGTCGCCGTAACCGGCTCAGCCGGCGTCGTGGGCGTGTCAGCAGGCGCTTTTTGCGCCGTGGCCTGTGCTGCTGTCTGTGCCGTGGCTTGCAGTGCAGAGGTCAGAGAGCTTTGCAGTCGGCCCGATGGCGCGTCAGTCGCCGCAGCCTGGGCTTCTGTTGCGCTGGTGTTATGTTGCGCAGCGGCCGCACTGGCTGATGTTCCGGATGATCCTTCACCCGCCGACGCTGAGGCGCCCAACCCGACCTTGGTGTTCAGGTTGAGTGTTCCGCTGGTGTCGGCCGAGTGGTTGCTGTCGCTCGTGCCTGAAGCGGATGAAGACATCCCCGCGGCGCTGGACTCCGAGGACAGTCCCGCTTGTGCCGAACTTTCGGCCTGACTGCCCCCGGTTTCCTGGGCCCACGCACTGGTGCTGCCATACAGGCACACCATCAGGGTTCCCAGCGTCAGTATGTTGGTGGTACTTGCAGTTTTTCGGTTGTGATAACAAGCCATGATCGGTTCCTCCGTTGGGTTGCTTGTACCGGGAGGACGGATGGCGGACAGGTTTTATTCCCCGCAAGCGAAAAAAAACCGCTTTACAGGGCGGCCAAAGTGCTAAAAAAATGTAGAAACGCGTTCTATGTTGCAGATATATAAGAGATAAATATGTCAGTGGTGTGAGTATCCGGCCCGGCCACACAGCCGCAGGGGATGGTTGTGCCAGTCCGGATGCCGCAGCATCCGGCGCCGGGGTTCAGGCATTGCCAGCCTGGGCAATTACCTCGAGAAAGGCGCTGCCATGGCGTTCCAGTTTGACTTCGCCCACGCCGTTGATATCGAGGAATTCAGCCTCGCTGACGGGCTTTTTGCGGCTCATTTCGACCAGCGCCGCATCACCGAATATCACGTAGGGAGGCACGCCGTTTTCTTCCGCCAGCCGTTTGCGCAGTTGACGCAGTTCTTCAAACAGGCGCAGCTCACTGCCATCCAGATCGATGGCCGATTTGCTGGCTTTTTTGGAGGTTTTTGCCACCAGGCGAGGCCGCGCCAGTTCGAGGGTTTCTTCGGAGCGCAGCAGCGACATGGCTTGTGGCGTGAGTTTCAGCACGGAATAGGCGGAAATGTCCTGGGTCAGGTAGCCGCGGTGGATTAACTGCCTGGTGATGGAAATCCACTCAGCCTGCGTGCGGTCGGTGCCGATGCCATAGGTGGAGACGAGGTGATGGCCGAACTTGTGTACCCGCTCGGAATCCGAGCCGCGCAGCACGTCCACCACGTGTTTGATGCCAAAAGATTGCCCAACCCGGTAGACGCAAGACAGCACCTTGCGCGCTGCTTCGGTGGCATCGAACCGTTCAGGCGGGTTCAGGCAGATGTCACAGTTGCCGCAATCGGCTTGCAGTTGCTCGCCCAGGTAACCGAGCAGGACACGCCGCCGGCAGGTCAGGCTTTCGGCAAAACCCACCATGGAATTCAGTTTGTGCGCTTCTATGCGCTTCTGCTTGTCGTTATTGCCCTGTTCCAGCTGAAACCGCGCCGCCACCACGTCCTGGGTGCCGAACAGCAGCAATGCTTCGGATGGCAGGCCGTCTCGTCCGGCACGGCCGGTCTCCTGGTAATAGCCCTCCAGATGGCGCGGCATGTCGTAGTGCACCACAAAACGCACGTTGGGTTTGTCGATACCCATGCCAAAGGCCACCGTGGCCACCACGATCAATACGTCATCACGAATGAACTGTTCCTGCACCTCGCGGCGGGTGTCCGCAGGCAGGCCGGCATGGTAGGCGGCGGCTGAAAAACCCCGCTCCTGCAGGTGGGCCGCGACTTCTTCCACGCGCTTGCGCGACAAGGCATAAACAATGCCGGAATGGTCGCCGCGGTCGGCAAGAAAGCGCAGCAATTGGGCGTGTGGACGATGCTTTTCCAGCACCGTGTAACGGATATTGGGACGGTCGAACGAGGTGATGAAACGGCGCGCCTGCTGCAGACCGAGCACACGCACGATGTCTTCCCGGGTTTGCGGATCGGCGGTGGCGGTGAGGGCGATAAAAGGTACTTGCGGGAAATGGTCACGCAGTTCACCCAGCGCGGCGTATTCCGGGCGGAAATCATGACCCCACTGGGAAACGCAGTGGGCCTCATCAATGGCCACCAGCCCAATGGTGAGGGCCTGTAACTGACGAATAAAGGAATCCCGCATCATCCGTTCGGGCGCGACGTACAGCAGGTCGAGCTGGCCACTGTGCATCCGCTCCAGCACATCGCGGGCTTCGGCCGCTTCCAGCGTCGAGTTGAACATGGCCGCACGCACGCCCACTGCCTGCAGCGCATCCACCTGGTCCTTCATCAGGGATATCAGCGGTGAAATCACGATGGTCAGGCCGTCGCGGTGCAAGGCCGGCAGCTGGTAACACAGGGATTTGCCACCACCGGTCGGCATCAGCACGAAGGCGTCGCCGCCGCCCACCACCTGTTCAATGATTTCCTGTTGCCAGGGCCTGAATTCGTGCAGGCCAAATACCTGGTGCAGTGTTTCCTGAATGGCTGTCATGGGGGATGTCATGGGTGGTTTATGGGCCGGCTGGTCTGGTTAATGCAGGGACGGATTATAAGTCATCACGGCCGCTGTCATGGGCTCATTTTCGGCAGGCCATCCGGAATGGGCGGTTCATCCTGGCGGACTTGAGTTGGCCAGTAACCGCTGCTGTTAATTATGGTCATTGTGACAGAGGCCAGGCGGCAGTAAAGCCGTAAATACATCAAACCCATGTAAGGTTTTACCGTCTGTCAGATCAGTCTCAAGGCGCGCACAAAAGGCGCATGGAGGGCGTCAGCCATGGCCTGCCGGGCCGCGTTTTTCTGCTGGCTGATAAGGGCGTGCCCTTGCCGGGCCCGCACGCTTTGATGTCATGTCCGTGGAAACGGGAGAGGGTTCAACCGCCCAGTGCAGCCGGGTCGCTGATATCCCCCTTGTTGAATTCCACGTATTCCTCGCTCAGGTCGCAGGCGTAGACCACCGCCTTGCCGCGGCCGATATTGAGGCGGATGTGCAGGTCAAACTCGGCCGGAGCAACACAGGCGCACAGCGTGGCGAAGTCCACCTTGGTGGGCAGTCCGCGGCGCAAGGACCAGGTAACGTCCTTGCTCTTTGGCGCGCTGTAACCGATGTCGACTTTCTCCTCGATAATTTTTGCCGGCGAATAACCCAGTGCGTCGATAATGCGGCCCCAGTTCGGATCGCCGCCAAACCAGCTGGTCTTGGCCAGCACGCTGTTGCCCACCCAGCGGGCGGCGCGGTCGGCATCGAGGTGGCTGGCGGCTCCGCTGACCCGGATGGTGACCACGCGGGTAACCCCTTCGCCATCACTGACGATTTTCTTGGCCAATACCTGGCACACCTGGTGCAAGGCTGCCTGGAAGCGCTTGCCTTCCGGTGTCTGCAGGCTCTTGATCATGTCGTTGCCAGCCATGCCATTGGCCAGCGCCAGTACCGTGTCATTGGTGCTCATATCACCATCGATGGTGACGCGGTTGAAGGTCAGGGCCACCGCTTCTCGCAGGGCTTTTTTCAGTATCGGCGAGGACACTGCGGCGTCGGTGGTGATAAAGCCAAGCATGGTTGCATGCAGCGGCCGCGAAGCCGGCCGCTTGCCGCTCGGGCTCATGCCGGGCTCGATCATGCCGGCGCCTTTGGCGATACCGCCGATGGTCACGGTTTTGCCACCCATGCGGATTTGCACTGCCACTTCCTTGGATACCGAGTCGCTGGTCATGATCGCCTCGGCTGCCTCGGCCGCTGCATTGCGCTGGTACGATAACCTGCCGGCGGCATCTGCGATGCCGGCGAGGACGTTGTCCATCGGCATGGGCAGGCCGATTCGCCCGGTGGAACAAACCAGTACATCCTGGTCGGATACACCCAGTGCTTTCGCTGTAGTGGTGACCATGGCCAGGGCATCTTTCATGCCCTGTTTCCCGGTACAGGCATTGGCATTGCCGGAATTGGAAACGATCACCTGCGCGCGCGCCTTGCTGGCCCGCGGGATGCTGACTTTCACCGGGGCCGCACACACCTGGTTGGTGGTGAACATGCCAGCGACCGTTGCCGGACAGTCAGATGCAATCAGCATCAGGTCGCGTTTCTGACCCTTGTCCGAACCCTTGCCGGTGCCTAGCCGTTTGATGTCACAAAATACACCGGCCGCGCGAAAACCCAGCGGTGTGGTGATGGAGCCTTCAATAAACTGGATGTTGTTTTTCATGCCGCAATGATATCGGTAATTGACCATAAGGCCAGCGCTAATTACCGATAGTTTCTGCCGCGCATGTCTCCAAACCACGGCACGCCGCGCAAATGGGCGGCGATTTGCCTGTTTTCCCGGCCAATCCGCCAGCAAGAGTAAGCCGGTCAGCTGCCGGCACAGCCTGCCACACGGTGGCGCTGGCCTGTTGCATTGAGCCCGCCGGGTGGCGGGTCGTGATTTCGGCCACATCAGCAGTAAAAACGGCCAATTCAAACGGCCACGGTATTTACCGTGCCAGCCCGGCACTAAACTGTCCGCAAGTTACAACGGAGCACGGTCATGAATACCATCCCGCGTCGGTTGGCCACCTACAGCTTGATTGTTTTGCTGCTGCTGATGTTCTCTCTGGCAGGTAAGGCTGCCTGGCCGCAGGCGGCACAAGCCGACCGCGTGGATGTGGCCCGATTCGACGAGCGTGGCAGGTTGGTGGTGCCGGAGGATTTTGATCGCTGGGTATTTCTTGGCAGTTCACTGGGAATGGGCTATTCCCAGGCTGAATTCGACTCAGACAGTCCCGGCATGTTCCAGGTTGTGCGCATGGAACCGCAGGCCTTCGAGGCATTCAAGGCAACCGGCCGGTTCGTGGATGGCAGTATGTTTGCCTTGCATTTTTACGGCGCTGCAAACAAGGTATCCATTAACCGGGCAGGGTTTGTCATGGACGACCTGCACTTCGCCGAAATTCACTTGAAAGACAGTGAACGGTTTGCTGACGGGTTCAACTTTTTTACCATTAATAACGGTGCGAAAGTTGCTGAAGAGCTGCCATTGCCCAATGATTGCGTGTCATGCCACCGTAAAGACGGAGGAATGGATGCGGTTTTCGTCCAGTTCTACCCCATTATTCAGGCCCATTTGCCGGCCGCGAAGCAACCCGTGCACAAGCCTGATTCCGACTGATCGCCGGACTGGTGCCGGCAGACCCTGGTGCTGCTGGCCGAGTGAACCATGTCCGGCCGGCTGATTGCTGCGCTGGCCTATCCGGGGGTGCAGCTGCTGGATATCCTGGGTCCGCTGGAGGCTTTCAACCTGGCCTCGCAGCAACTCATTGATGACGGTCAGCGGCGCAAGCCGGAATGGAGACTGGAAATCATCGCCAGGCAGACCGGCCTGGTCAGGGGTATGTCAGGGCTGGCGGTGCACGCCGGGCGAAGTCTTGCCGATGGCGTTGATGACATCGATACCCTGCTGATACCGGGTGCGCTTACCGGGGAAACGGCCTTCTACACTGACCCCCAGTACATTGCCTGGCTGCAACAGGCTGCGCACCGCGTGCGCCGCATCTGCTCGGTGTGCTCCGGTGCCTTCTTGCTGGCCAGCGCTGGCCTGCTGGATCAGCGTAAAGCCACTACCCACTGGATGGACGCAGCCGAATTGCAACGGCAGTTTCCCCGGGTGAAGGTGGAAGCCAACCAGATTTATCTGGAAGACCAGGGTATTTATACCTCGGGTGGTATCACGGCTGGCATAGACCTGGCCCTGGCCCTGATCGAGCAGGATCATTCACGCCGCCTGGCGCTGCAAACAGCCAAACGGTTGCTGGTATTCCTGAAGCGGCCGGGTGACCAGCTTCAGTTCAACAGTTTTCTGGCCGCACAGGCACAGCCTGGCCAGTTTGAGCGCCTGCTGGACTGGCTGCCGGACAATTTGCACGAGGTTCTGGATGTGGCAACCCTGGCAGAGCGATGCTACATGAGCGAACGCAGCTTTCGCCGCCGGTTTGAACAACACATGGGCATTTCCCCGCATGGCTTCCTGGCGCAGGCGCGTGTACATAAAGCGCAGGGCCTGCTGGAGACCACCGATCTGTCATTGGCGGACATTGCCCGGCGGTGCGGTTTCAGGTCGGCCAGCGCCATGCGTTATGCCTTTGCCCGGCAACTGGACGTCACGCCCAGCGTTTATCGACAACGATTTGGCAAGCGGGCAATATGAATGCCTCATCCCCGCAGCAGAGCGATTTCGTGATGAACCGTGCAATAAAGGCCTTGTTGTTATACGCCTTCAGCATATCTGCCTTGTGGGCTCAGAACTGCC
>JBFIHZ010000108.1:0-11228 GCA_041601535.1 Lysobacterales bacterium
CAGTGTGTGTGATTCAGACCCAATACTGAATTCGAAAACGCCGCTCTCGACATAGGTCACCTGTGAATGCGGATGGGCGTGCACATAACCCTCGGCACCTTGTTCAAAACTGGCTCTGGCCATCAGGATGGATTCATCAAAACCCAGCACTTGCCGGCTGACGCCATCACCAACACGCTCAACGGGAACCTGGTCACCGAATAGAAATAACTCGCTGCTGCGTTTGCTGTCTTGCCTGCTCATGGTGCCTTGTCCTCAAACAGTGCGTAGTAGCCGGACCAGTCCCAAGTCTTGCCATCAACCTGTATGGAATGCTCTGCCTTTGCGTCGGTGTTGTAGGATAGGGCCAGATGGATTTGTGCACCGTCTATCGAACTGATGCGAATCAAATCCAACCCGTTCTGGCTGAACCGCTTCAGGCCCCTCAACTGGCTGGCACTGGCGGTGGTGAATTCCCGGCTGCCGTCATACTCGCCATGGGGCTCCAGCACCGAAACAAATGTCTGGTTGGCTACATCACGGGCCCGCAGGATCAGGCCGGGTTCCCAGCGCAGGTTGAATTGCGGGTCGGTCGCCCCCGTTTCTGTTAATACGGCATGCATGGCCGCATCCGCCAGCGTGCTGTAGGTGTAAAACCGATCGCCGTTCAGCCAGGTAAGCTGGAACAGCTGGCCGGATGCCACATCCGCTTTGGCCCGGTACCACAGGTGCTGGTAGCCGTGGTCGCCGCCCAGTGTGGACAGCGTTTTCGTCGCCACCTCCAGCGGCTGGCTGACCGCAGTAATGTGCCCCTTGTAATGCAGTGGCAAGTCGTACATATGAGGCTGCTGGCTGTCTGCCTTCAGCACATCCAGTACGATGGGATGCGGAAAAATACCGGTGTCCAGCAAGGCCATGACGCGGCTGAATGCAACGCCCGGGTAAGCGCCTTGCATGCGGGCAGCGGTAATTTTTATGGCCTCAGTTGCTGCGAACAACAAAGGCGTGGTGCCGACCTTCTCAGACGCTTTCCAGTCACCATCAAATTGACTTTTGCGGTCCACGACCAGAGTGTTATGCGCCACCGTCTGTTTGGCCCAGCTGGTGTTTTCCGGCAAGTAACGCCCGCCGTTTTTTTCCTCCACGTTGAGGAAACGGGCAGCGCCATAGTCGGTGATAATTTCATTGCCGTTGTCGTAAAACAGCCAGCCCAGACGATCAAAATGACCATGGCCCATGCCCTGGCCGGTTGCCTTGAACACCAAAGCCTGTTCGTTATCGCCTATCTGGTTGCGCAGTAGGGCCAATGCGCCCATCTGGCCATCCGGCCCGTCGCTGAATTGGCGGCTGGCAAATGCAAACGGCTGGCCAATGCCCTGCTGCATGGCTTCAGCAAGCCGGAACCCGTCTCCGGTCAACACGATACGCTGCTGAGCTTCTGCAATGGAGACCAGACCGGGATCAGACGTCATGCCATAGGCGATGGCAACGCCATAACACAGCTCAACCGTATCCAGGCCTTTATCCTTGAGGGCATCGTTGATCGGGAAAAAATAGCCGCCGTAGCTCAGATGGATGGTGGTATAAACCGCATTGAGCAGAATCCCGTCGCGGTAGGAAAAGATTTTGCGCGCCGGATCATTGCGCTCTATGGACTGGGCAAACAGCAGGAAAGGCATCAGCGCATAGCGCTGGTAATAGGGGCCTTCACTGTAATATCCATCGGGTGAAAACAACAAATCCAGTTGTTTCATAAAGCCGGCCTTGCCGTTCTTCTCAAGCCCGAACAAAGCTTTTTCAATATATTCCTGGTCACCCAGCACATAGCCGGTCATGCCCACGGCCGCGACGGCCCAGGTACCGTGATTGTGAATTTTGTCGAAGGTCTGCGGCGCTTCGTCTGACAGAAACGTCACCATGGGGCGGAACAGGTTTTGCTCGATAAAAGACCGTTCCTCACTGTTCAGGCTGCGATAGATCGCATCGTAGCCCTGGATGCTGGTGACCAGCCACACGGCCTCATTCAGACTCTGCCAGAACAGTTTTCCTGCCGCCTGGTTCTTTTTCTCGGGGTGCTCACTCAAGCCGGGATAAAGCCGCGCATAAGCATTGAGCAGATCGCGGCCAAGTTGCGCATAGGCCTGCTCCCCGGTCAGCAAATACAGGATGCCGGCGTTCTGGATTATGGTCGCGTTGCGCTTGTGCTGCTCGTGGGTATAACCGCCACCGGGGTCAACCGGGGTCGGCACGTCCGGCAAGGCCTGCAGATAAGGATCCACGCTGCGTCTGGCACGCTGCAATGCCTGCTCAAACGCGGGCGGCAGCGGCCCGGAGGCGATGATGCGATCCACCTCTGCCTGAGAAATCAGCAGGCGGGGATGGCCCTGAGCCATGACGCCTTGCTCACTGACCCCGGCACCTGGCCTGGCTTCGCTGCCGGTAGCTGCAAGGGCAAAGGCACCGGGCACGGCAGTCAGCGCCAGCAGGGCCAACAGAACCGTTAAAATGCGGCCCCGCGTCATGGCTGGCTCACATTACCCGCCAGCGTGGCGGAACCGTTGATCACTTCGGGGTCTGGCGTGTTCACAAAGTGGTTGTTGCTGATCGTGGTTAGCGGGTCACCCACCGTGTGTTTGACACGAACTGGCTGGCTGTCGGAAAACCGGTTGCCGTCCATCGTGGCGCGCTGCACGCCGTGCAAATAGACCGAGGAAGCGGACTGGTTGCGCTTGTTGTTGCCGACCTCGCTGAGCGTTGAATTGCTCATTTCAAAATGCGGACCAAAGGTGCTTTCATCCGTCCCGCCGCGCTCGATCAGGGCCACAGCTTCACCTATGTTGGTGAAAACAGAACCCCGGATAATGACGTACTCGGCGTTGTACAAGCCCAGATCATCCGTTTCCTTGTTCAGCTCGAGGATTGCGCCACTGATGTCCGTAAAGCTCGAGTTGTTGATGCTGATCAAATCGGCAAAGGTGCTTTTCGCTACGGTGAGGAAATTGAACGAATGATTGACGTCCAGGCCAGAAACCTCACAGTCCTCGACAATCAACCGGTACGCCTTGAGCATGGAATAGCGGCTGGTGCGAATGGCCGTGTTACCGGCAACATCCGGGGCGCTGCTGCCGGAAATGTGCACTCCCTTGAGTTTCAAACTGCCGCCACTGGCCAGTTCAAACATCGCGGTGCGTTCAAATTCCAGCAGCGGGCGTGGTCCTGCTGTTGCGGTTTCCACTGCACGAATGGTGATGGGTTTGTCTATCTGGATAAGCTTTGTCGCCAGGTAGTTACCGGGTGACAGTTCGATCACATCGCCCGCGGATGCTTGCCGCACTGCGTCCTGCAGGCTGCCTTCGCCTGGCTGGATACGGGTCACTTTTCCCTGGTCGAAGGCAGTCATATTTTCCGGCTTGGGATACCAGGAAACGCCGGTGTCCTGCCTGGCCAGCAGTTGCAGGTCCGTACTGACACCAACGCCTGCGAGAGCTGATCCGGCAGGGTGCCACAAACCATTCGGCAGCTTCTCCATGGTAACCGCCTGGCTGGTAAACCCCTCGGCAATGGCAAAAACCGCCACCTGGTTGAGTACGTTTCCGCTGAATTCAATACCGGAAATATCATCATGAACCGTGACGATATTTTTGCCGTCCTCGTTATAAATCAGGTTGTTGCTGAATTGCGTGGTCACCGGCACCGCGGTGCGCTCCGCATCACTGCCCGCGGCAAACTCGATATGCTCACTGTTGATGATGGAGTTGTTCTCTACCAGCGAATCCTCAACCTGATGGTAACGGTTGATGGGTGAGTCGGGTACGCCATTCATAATGGTCAGGGCACTGGCAAAACGGTGACCGGTCAATCCCTGCAAATAATTGTTGCGAATGGTTTGCCGCTTGTTGATCAAACGGATGCCGCCGGTGTGATCAACCCCGTTGCCGAGAAAAATATTATTCTCGACCAGCGTGTCATTGCCGTGCCGTAAGGTCAGTGTCCCGCGCGATTCAAAGAACACGTTGCCGCGGTACACGTTGCCACCGGATTTGTTGGAAATGACTTCAACCTCACCGTTGCAACGCTCGAAATAGTTGTTTTCAACCGTGGTAAATGAATTGCTCATCGAGTACTTGCTGGTACCGATACGCAGGGTCTCGCCACCATTGGAGCCCAGAATCGGGCGATGGCCAAAGTAGTTGTGATCAATGCGATGATGATTTTCCTGGCTGGGCACTGTGTTGAGACGCACCGCCATGGTCACGCCATTGTTGCTTTTACCCACCAGGTGGTTATGGTCAAAGCGGTTATTTCTGCCATACATCGTTACCCAGAAATCGGTTTCGGTGCGTTCCGGATTGTTGAACCCATCGATCACCACCTCCGTCACACGGGAATGATTGGCGAGATGTTCGGAATTCCGCCGAAACGACAAAACTTCTTTGGTCGGCGTGTACCCATCCCTGAACACCAGGCCTGAGACCACCAGGTACTCGCCCGCCAGCCTGAGATTGGACTGGCCGGTAATAATCACCTGGCCTTTGTCCTGTGCGGTCAATGTGATGGGTTTGCCGGGCTGGCCCTGGCCGGTAAACACGATCTCGAAATCATTCCATTGCCCATTGGCCAGCACCAGCGTGTCACCGGGCTGCAGTTGCTTCAGTGCCTTGCGATACTCTGCCTGGGACGCAACCAGATGTTCCGCTGCACATAGCTGGGTACCGCCAAAGCAGCCAAGCAATACAAGAATCCCGCTCAATGAATGGACAACACGCTTCATTTGACACATTTTCCGGTCTGGTTAAAGGCACCGTATTCAACGGCGGGTGCTTTCGATCGCTTCGGGAAATCCAGGTCCCGCCGGCCGGGGGAGCCGGCGGGAACCTGACGGACAACCACCCGGGCCGTGAATTAGCCGATGTTATCCAATCCTGACCGACCGCCTTTCACGGTCGGTTGCGGGCTTTGGTCAACACCACCCGGCGGGGCGCTGCAACACTCAGAATTTTCCGCGAAGCCCCAGGAAGTAACGCGGGCCGTAAACATTTACTTCACCCAGGTTATCCGTAGTGTAGAAGTACTGCTCTTTTGGTGCATTGAACAGGTTGATTCCTTCCAGCGAGATGCGGAAATTCTTGCTGATCTGGTAGGACATTCTGGCTTCCCAGACGCCCACATCACCCACATAGCGCAACCGGGTGCCATTGCTGGTATAGGGCTGGAAGTATTCGCTGCGGTATTTGTAGATCAGGCTGGCATCGAAGTTGCCCCAGCCCCAGTACAGCACGCCGGAAAACACGTGCTCGGAAAAGCCAGGGACATTACCCGGAGCCACAATACCAATGGCTGTTTGCTCCCGGGTGCCATCCAGGTTGGTGATATACAGGTCACCGTAATTGCTGTCTTCAAATTCGAAATCCGAGTTGCCGTAGTTATAGCCCAGTTTCACGCCCAGTCCGCTCAGGTAGCCGGGCAAGGTGGAAAAGTTGTGGGCGGCAGTCACTTCAATGCCCCACAGGGTACTGGTGCTGGAATCGGTTTCGGTAACAACTACCGGGCGGCTGATCTCTATACCGTCAATAACGAACGTTTCGAGGGTTTCAACCTGCTGAAAGCCGCCGGTGAACTTCTTGTAATACACCCCAAAGGTCAGGATGGAATCCTCATTCGGGTACCATTCAATGGCGGTGTCGAAGTTCCAGGACATCAGCGGATCCGTCGCCGGATTACCTGAACCATCCACACCATCAATCAGGTCGTTCGGGTCGATAATATCTTCCTCTTCGTTCAGGTCAAACGAACGGTTGAAGCCAAGATCGCCCGGGTCAGCGCGAGACATCGCGCGGTAGACCGCACCACGCAGCAGAACGTCGTCACTGAGATCCATGACCGCGTTCAGGCTTGGCAGCAACTCGGTATAGCTGTGTTTCGCCTGCACCTGCTCCAGTTCTCCGGTAGGTGCGATGGAATAAAAACCACCCTCATCCTGGCTGATCGTATAAGCAGAACGCCAGGCGTTGGCTTTAACTTCGGTATTCACTACCCTCACACCGAAATTACCCGTTACCGTGTGATTGGCCAGCGAGCCTTCAAAATTAGCCATCAGGTAAGCGGCCAGTGTTGTTTCGGTAACATCCGTTGTGGAAGGGTTCTCCCGGTTTTGTTCCGGGTAGGCAAACGACAGGTTGTGGAAATCCAGTATGCCCTGGGTGACGCACATGGTATCGAAGGTCGCCCAGGATGAACCGGTACCCGTCGTTGGCTGACCGGTAGCTGAGTCGATATTGGTGATCAGGTCGCCATCTGCTTCGGACCCCAGGAAACCGGTTTCAGGGAAATCGGTACGGCATGCTTCATTGATGGCCAGTATGGCATCGCGCTCTTCCTGCGAACTGTCATCCAGGTTCGGCGTTGTGAAGCGCGTTCCACCCAGGTTCAGATAGCTGAGCTCGGAATAGCGCACACCACCTTCAAGTGCGGTGATGCCACCCCAGTCGACCAGCAGGTCGAAATCCAGGCGGCCGGATTTGATTTCATTGGTGCGGTCAACGTCGGAGTCGATGCGGGCGCGGTACTCATCGGAGAACAAGGCGTGGTTGGTTACATCAAAGTCCCACAGCGTCCATTGGGGAATGCCGCTGGCACGATCCCACTGCGCATCGGGCCGGTAGCCACCGGGTGTGTTGTTGCCGTATATGTCCTGGTTATCCGATTGCAGGCGCAACGAGATTTGTTGCTCAATCCGTTCGGTTTTTGAATACGAAAGGTCGCCTGAAAGCATAAGCCGGTCCGTGGCCTGGAAAGCAATGTTCAGCCCGCCACCAGAGTATGTCTCTTCGCGTGAATACACCTCGCTGTTGGATTCCACGGCTGTTTCACTCAACCAGTTTTCCACTGCGCCCAGTGGAGAGGTGACCACGGCGGGCCCGGTTACACCTGCGAGTGAGCGTTTCTGGTTGGCAAAATTGAGATCATTGCGTAACTCGGACTGGGTTCGCTCTGATAACTGCACGTCCAGGTTGATATCCCACTGGTCATTCGGTTGCCACTGGACTGCGGCGAAGAAGGCGTCGCGCTCATCGTTGGTATCGTTCTGCCGGTAACCACGGCTGGAAGGTGCGAATCCAAACGCGATGCCGTCACTATAAGCCAGCCCGGTATCCGGGTTGATGGCCGTGTTGTAGCCCTGGTTGGAACGGCCATCTATCTGGTCTTCGCAATCGCCGGTGGATGACCTATAGAAGCCTTCGTTTGTCACAGTGGGGTCATTCAGACAGGCAAACAATGAAGTACCGGTGGGGCTGGAACTGCGAACCTCCTGTTCGGGCTGGGAGATATCGCTGTGCTGGTAACCCAGTGAAAGGCCGATCTGGCCGCCATTGCTGGTATCAAACTGATCCACATAGCTTACGGTTCCGCGCCACCCCAGGTCATTTGACAACTGGGCGTCAATGTCCTGCTGGTCCGGGTTGTAGCTGCCTTTTAGATCAAACTGGAAGCGCTGTTTGCCGTAATTCAGCGGTCGCAGTGTTTCCAGCGCAATCAACCCGGCGACGCCGCCTTCTACCAATTGCGCGTTCTGCGTTTTATACACCATGAGCTTGCTCATCAACTCGGACGGGAACTGGGAGAAGTTCACCGAGCGATCGCCACTGCCATTGGTGGCATCGCGGCCGTTAAACGTGGTTGCGCTGAGAAACGGCCCCAGGCCGCGAATCGAGACTTCCGTGGCACCGCCGTTTTCACGGTGGGAGGCGACACCGGTCAGCGATTCAAGCGCCTCACCGATGGAGAGCGCTGGCAGTTCGCCGATATCGGATGCCGACAGGCCATCGACAACCAGAATGTTGTCCCGTTTAATTTCAATCGCGTCCTGGATTACCTGGCGGGTAGCCGAAACTATGACCTCTTCCAGAGCGCCACCCTCTGCGGATGCCGCCTCCTGCGCCACACTGGGACTACCGGCCAAAAGAGCTGCCATCAGCGCAAGCCCCTTAACGAACAAATTATCTGACAGTAGGTGAGACTTCCCATTCAGCTGGGAAAAAACATTCTTCATCATCGTCTTCGCCTGTGTTGTGAGCGTTTAAGTTGACCCCCGGGAAGGAGAGCCGCGGTGTTAACTTTTGGCTGTCAGCAGCCTTTATCTTTATTGGGCGAAAAGGATCATAACCAATTTTTGTTTATCTGGTCAAATAAAGTTAAACCAAAGTGTCATAATTATTTACTAAAATTGGTCAATATGCTATTCTTACCACTGAATCAACAGGCATTGAATTCAGCGGGTTTTTACGGATTATGCTCAATAGATATACGCACCAAGGCCATTTATACATGTGTGTTAACATTTGTTTTGGTAGACAAAATACCTGTCCAATTTTCACATGCAAAAGCAGGCAGGCTCAGTAGACCAACGGCTCATCACTTCAGGGATTTACGCTATGGCGGGTGAAAAAAGACTGTATAGAAGCGTGTTAAACGCCATGATCAAGCTAATTGATGCTGGTGAATACCCGGTCGGCGGACGCTTGCCCCCGGAACGGGAACTGGCAGAACGTTTCAACGTAAGCCGCCCCACGGTACGCGAGGCCATTATTGCCTTGGAAGCCCTGGAGCGCGTCCAGGTCAAGACCGGCTCCGGAGTGTACGTGCTGGAGAACAAATCCATCGCCAAAGGCGCCATAGATGACATCAGTCCCTTCGAACTGACGGAATCGCGTGCGCTGGTTGAGGGTGAAGCCGCTGCCCTGGCTGCCAACCTGATCACCGAGGAAGAACTGGAGGCGCTGCGGCAAACCCTGGATGATATGGCGAAGGAAAACAGCCTGGGTGACCTGGCATCCGGTGATGCCGACAGGGACTTTCATCAAATTATTTCCAGAGCCACCCGCAACGCGGTACTGGTATCCATCATTGAACACCTGTGGCATGTGCGCAACAACGCGCCCAAGGTATTCAAAGCCTACCAGTCCATTTGTGAGAAAGACGGTGAACGCCGGGTGGAAGAGCACCGGCAGATTTATGAAGCCTTGAAAAACCGGGATGCCGCTGCCGCGCGCGCCGCCATGCACGAACACTTCACGAGAATTCTCAACAAGCTGATTGTCACCATCGAAGCGGAACAGGTAGAAGAAGCCAGAAGGCAGGCCCAGGCCGTGCGGGAGCGGTTTTCCCTCAACCGCCGCACAGCCGCCAACTAGCCATATATCGAGTCAACACATATTTGGGGTCAGAGTAAAAACTCCAAATAAGGTAGACCTCATTGAATCAAGGCAAATAAAGAGTTTTTACTCTGACCCCAAATATCCAGTTATGCCTGGGCGGGTTGCAGCAAGGACTCAAGTTTGTAGAACGATAAGGGTTGGTGCTCACAGGTCATGGCCATGACACCGGCGGTTTCATCCAGGTCCAGGCCTTTGGGGCCACCTTCCTCGACGTTATAACGGCCCCGCTGAAAGGTTTCATCATCCAGCATCTGGATTTTTCTGAAAGGTTGATAGTCACCGCCCCAGTCCTCGCCATCGGTGGCATAAACGTGCAGGTAATGGGTGGCGGAGTCCACGCACAGAATTTTGCGATCCTTCTCGGCGAAACGGATTCCGTGCGGGCAATCCATGCCGTGCAGAACCGCGACCGGCACCGAGTCGCGATTCAATGCCGCATCGTTGCGGTATACCAAAATGGTACCCGGCACATGGTTGCTTATGGCAATCCATCGGCGATTGGCGCTGACCTCCACCCCATCCGGAATCTCCAGGTCTTTAGCCAGCAACACCTGATGCTCGCGCACCTTGAAATACCGGCAGGCATCCAGCCTTGCGTGCGTCACCACGTGCGAGTAGTTATCGCAAATAATCAACTGGTGCTCTCCATCAGCGCAGGGATAGGTCGCAATCGAGCCCGGTGAGTCGAGGCGCGAGCCGTTGTGCTTTTTTATGATGCGCAGCGGCTTTATCCGGAACTGCTTGCGCTCAGCTCCCAGGGGCGGCAGTTCGAAAATATTCACATATTTCTTGCGGTTGGCTACTACCAGGGTTTCTTCATTGAGAAAATCCACACCGTGGGGGCGTTGCAATGCACGCGAGGTGAAAGCGCAGACATCGGTGATAACTATTCGCGGATTGGGAAGTGCCGCCGACATGGAAATGCTGAACAGGTAGATCGCATTCTGTTCAAAAGCAGCAATGGCCATCTTGCGGCGGCTGGGCGAAAACACCAGATCCTCCGTTCGTCCCATTGTCTGGATTACCTGGCGCACTTCGGCCGGCGCCTGGTAGTCGGTGGGAACTTGTATCATCGGGGTGTTTCCAACAGTTGTGAGCCCGCCTGATTACGGTTTTGGAGATTACGTGAACGCAATGATAAACGATGGGGGTGGCCAGCATGCGGGAAAAGCCGAGAGCATCAGTACCGGGCAGTGAGGTGCTGCCGAAATGTCACAGACATTGCGGCGTACGGTCGTTGGCCAGTCCGCAGGTTCATTGCAGCCCCTTGACAAGGCCACTCAACCCCTTTAACTTTGAATCATGTTCAATAACAGTGGGCAGAATGAACCTGCCATGCCTATCCTCTAATTTGATATAACTACAATACCGAAGCCCATCACGGGGCCGATTGCCCCTGAACACAGCACAACGGAGCAATGCAATGTCAGAAGACACAGCGAAAAAACCCAATTTTGACCCGGTCAAGCTTGAGCAAGTTGATGTAAACAAGGACTATCCGATGGAGCCGGACGAGTTCGAGGTTCTGTACAAGCACAACTGTTATTGCCATATGGCGCACGTCTCCCAGTACGGTTACCCAATTGTTACACCCATGTTCTATGTGGTTCTGGACGACGGTTTCATTTACATCAGCAGCGTGCAGAAATACCGCAAGAAGATCGAACACCTGATCGCCAATCCCAAGATCTCCATCAGCATCAGCAACGACGGCTCCAACGCCAAGCGGCAGAAATCAATCCAGATTATCGGCAAGGCCGAGGTGTCCTTCGATCAGGATCTGTTGACCAAGGTTCACTGGGCCATTATTGACAAGTACTGGTACGACCTCAAAGGGAATGAGGAACTGCGCCAGGCGGCTTTCAAGGGTGTGCACACACCGAACCGGGCCATCATCAAGGTCATCCCGAACAAGAACTCACCCACTTCCTGGGATTTCGGCAAAATGGTGCAGATGTACGAACGTGGCGTGTGGTTTAACGAAGCCTACGAAATGGCCAAGCCCCACGACGTCGTATAGTCCAAAACAGCGGA
>JBFIHZ010000109.1:0-11096 GCA_041601535.1 Lysobacterales bacterium
GTATGTCCGCCTGCCGGGCAATACAATCGACCGGCGCCCCTTGCGCGGCAAGATTATCGGCATGCAACACCCGAATGGCGTCCCGCCGGGATGCGTGTTGCGCCAGTTGCTGTGCCAGTTGCGCGCAGAAGTCCCGGATACCGGGTGTGTCCTGCAGCGGCAGCAGCGCCACCGCCCCCAGACCCTGGGTGGATCCCGCTGCCTCCACCTTCGGGGCGCTGACCAATGCGGCTGCCCGTGCTGCCAGTTTCAGCACCAGCGCCGGATGACGTTGCGACAGCACTTCAAACGATTCCCGGCTGATTTTAACCAGCCGGGAATCACGCGTTGCCTGCACTCCGGCGGACCGGGCCTCACCGGTCAGCAGGCCGATTTCACCCACACTTTCTCCGGCTGCAACGCGCCCCAACAAACGCGGCGGATCAAGCGCCTGGCCTTCCTGCTGTTGCAGCCATACGTTCAGGCGTCCACGCAGCAACAGGTATAAGGAATCTCCGGGGTCACCCTGGTGAAACAGCCACTGGCCACCGGGCAATGAGCAAAACTCCAGGTGTTCCAGCAGGCCATCGAGCTGACCGGGCGGCAACTGAAAATGCGCTTCGAGGGTCTGCAGCGCTCTGGGGTCACTGGAAGGCATGTCTATCCGCGGATGCTGCTCAGGTTAACAGGCAAGTCCAAAAAAAGTGGTCGGGACATGAATACGTATTCAAAACACATCGGCCGGATCCAGCTTGCGTACCTTGCGCATCGCCAGCAATCCCGAAATGGCACACATGGCCAGCGTCATCAAAAATACATTCAGAGCACGGTCCGCCGTCAGGTGCAGCGGCAGGTTGGTGGCCGCCGCAGCTTTGCCATACAGCCACCAAACCACGGCCACACCGGGAATGAACCCGGCTACCGCGAGAATTGCGGCCTGCTGCAAAACGATGCCGGAGACGAACGCATTGCGGTAACCCATGGCACGCAGCGTGGCGTACTCATTGAGGTGTTCCGACACATCGGCAAACAGGATCTGATAAACGATGATGGCACCCACAAGAAACCCCATGATGGCACCAAAAGCAAAGATATAACCGATGGGGGTGGCGGAATTCCAGTAGTCGGTTTCACGCTTGATAAAGTCACTTTTGGTCATGACCAGTACGTCCTTCGGCAGGTAGGCGCGCAGGCGGTCACGCACCGACTGAGCATCGATTCCGGGTTCCAGCCGGATCAGGCCGAGCTGAATTTCATCTCGGGGGCGCTCAGGGAACAGCCGCAGCCAGTTATCGTCGCTGGTGACAACCGTGCCGTCGATGCCGAAGGATGTTCCCAACGTGAACAGGCCAACCACGCGGATTTCGCGGTCGTTGATCTCGGTAACCAGCCCGCCCTGTTCGCGCACGGCCTGAGCCACCGGCCCGAACTCCGGCCGCGAACCGGCGTCAAACAACACCACATCCTGCTGTTTCAGCAAAGGCTGTATCGCGGCAAAACCTTCCAGGTCGAACAATTCAAGGTCAGGGTTGAACCCTACCGTGGCAATGCTGCGGCGGTTATTATTCCACGGATTCTTCCACACGCTGGGAAAAATATACACCGGCGTGATGGACGCCACGCCCTCCACCCCCAGTGACTGGTACAGGCGCCGCAGGGAAAACGCCTGTGGCCGTACGATAAACACGCTGTCCGGGCTGAACAGCGCGATGTCATAGTTCATTCGTTCGTGATAGCGCACCGCGCTTTCAAATAATGCGGAACGGAAACCCAGTTGCATCAGGATCAGCAGCACAGCGAAACCAATACCCGAAACGGCCACCAGCAAACGCAACGGACGGTGCTTTAATTGCAGCCAGCCGAGCGGCGCGTTCATGGCCGGATCAGCACGTCAACTTGTAAATGGGTCAGGCTGGCAGCGGCCGCCGCGTCGTCCAGCAGTATTTCCACCTCGATGATACGGGCGTCCTTGCGTGCCGCAGGATCGGTGCCTATTGCGTCCTGCTTGGCTACCCGCGGCCGGATGCGCTTCACCGTGCCGCTCAATGGCTTGGCCAGCGCCTTACTGCTGACCGTTGCCTGCTGGCCCGGCCTGACCCGGGCAATATCGGTTTCATACACCTCGGCAATGGCGTACATGCGGTGGACCTGGGCCAGTTCGACCACGCCATCGCCCGCCGTCAGTTCACCCGGCTGGGCCACCACTTTCAGCACACGCCCGTCCACCGGAGCGCGCACATAAGAACGCCGGAGCTCGGTTTCAATGCGTTTGACATGTGCCGCCGCAACGGCAATATCGGCTTCGGCGGCATAGGCCGTGGCCTTTGCTGCGGTACATGAAGCTGCCATGGCTTCAGCCTGTCCCGCGGCTGCTTCGGCTTCTTCCTCGCCCGCCATGCCTTTTTTGAGCAAGGCGGACCGGCGCAAAGACTCATTTTCGGCCACGCGGGCGTGCACACAGGCTTCATCGGCGCTGCTGCCTGCGGCCTGCGCCTGGCGCACCGCCAGCTCATAACGGGCCTGCGCCTCCTCCAGCTCGGCCTGTACCAGGTCGACCGTATCAATCACGGCCAGCAACTGCCCGGCTTTCACATCATCATTGGTCTCAACAAGAACTTCTTTGACCAATGCGCCGGAAATGGATTGCGGAGTCAGCGCGGCAGCGACATGAATAATGCCATGCTCGGGCTCCAGCCGGCCCAGCGCTGATACTGCGTCTTCGGTGGCTTGCTGGGCGTACAGCAAGCCGCAGTACAGTAACAGGACAAGGCAGCAGCCCACCCGATTCAGTCTCCTAGCGGCTTTGCGCACCTGGGTACTCATGAATTGCTTCCGTGATGTTGTTGGTCTCGCAGTCCGGTCAAGCCCGGTTGCCTGCGTCTTGCTGTTTTACGGTCGGCTTACTTTACACCAAACGCATTATGAAAATAGTCCACAGGCCAGAATGCCACTGGCTCCGACTACGTACGCAAGACCAAACGCCGGATAATCCGGAGGTGCCCGGCTGGCCCGGCTGCGGCCCAATGTGGCCCGCATCACTGGATTATCTGCCTGTGGTGCTGCTACTTTAGCCGTGACGCGACCCTGCCTTAAGACTCAACAAGGAACTGGCATGCATAAAAACAATCCATCCCTGTCCAGCCAGGCCTATTGGAAAGCCAATCTGCGTCTGCTGGCCGTTTGCCTGCTGATCTGGTTTACCGTTTCTTTCGGTTTTGGGATTCTGCTGGTGGAACAGCTTAACCAGGTTCGTTTCTTTGGCTTCAAGCTGGGTTTCTGGTTTGCCCAGCAGGGCTCTATCTATGTCTTCCTGTTGCTGATTGTTTTCTATGCAGTGCGCATGAACGCGCTGGACCGCAAGTTCGGTGTTGATGAACAGACGGATGACAACAGGGAGCACGCAGAATGAGCCTGCAAACCATGACCTATCTGGTCGTCGGACTGAGTTTTCTGGTCTATATCATTATTGCCGTCGCATCGCGCGCCCGCTCCACCGGGGATTTCTACGTCGCTGACAAGCACGTCCACCCGGTAGCCAATGGCATGGCCACCGCCGCCGACTGGATGTCGGCCGCCTCGTTCATTTCCATGGCCGGGCTGATTTCCATACTCGGCTATGGTGGATCGGTATACCTGATGGGCTGGACCGGCGGTTACGTGCTGCTGGCCCTGCTGCTGGCACCGTACCTGCGCAAGTACGGCAAATTCACCGTTCCCGAGTTTATCGGCGACCGCTATTACTCCAATGCGGCCCGCGTGGTGGCGGTCATATGCCTGATCTTCATCTCTTTTACCTACGTAGCCGGCCAGATGCGCGGCGTGGGCATCGTTTTTTCACGATTCCTGGAAGTGCCGGTGCATATCGGCCTGCTGATCGGCATGGGCATCGTGTTTATTTACGCCGTGCTGGGCGGCATGAAGGGCATTACCTACACGCAGGTGGCGCAATACTGTGTGCTGGTATTCGCCTATACCGTGCCGGCGGTATTTATTGCCTTGCAGATCACCGGTAACCCGGTGCCGCAGCTGGGCCTGGGTGCGCAACTGGCGCAGGAGAATACCTACCTGCTGGACAAGCTGGATGGCCTGGTGACCGAGCTGGGATTCCGTGCGTTCACCGAAGGCAATAAAAGCACCATCGACATGTTTATGATCACGCTGGCGCTGATGGTCGGCACCGCCGGACTGCCGCACGTTATCGTGCGGTTTTTTACGGTTCCCAAGGTATCAGATGCGCGTAAATCCGCTGGTTATGCACTGCTGTTTATCGCCGTGCTGTACACCACCGCCCCGGCGGTCGGCGCGATGGCCCGGCTGAACCTGATCAATACGCTGAATCCCGGCGAAATCGGCGCAGTGGATGGCAGCCTGGTGTACGCGGAACGCCCCAGCTGGTTCCGCACCTGGGAAGAAACCGGCTTGCTGGGTTTTGAAGATCACAATGGCGATGGCCGCATCCAGTATTACAACGACACCAACCCGGATTTTGCGGCACGTGCCGAATCTTATGGCTGGCAGGGTAACGAACTGCAGGTTGACCCGGATATCATGGTACTGGCCAACCCGGAAATCTCGCGGCTGCCCAACTGGGTAATCGCGCTGGTGGCAGCCGGCGGCATAGCCGCCGCGCTGTCCACGGCCGCTGGCTTGCTGCTGGTGATTTCATCATCCTTTTCGCACGACCTGCTCAAGGGCATCATGCTGCCCGGCATCACGGAAAAAGACGAGCTACGTGCCAGCCGTGTGGCTGCGGCCTTTGCCATCGTGGTGGCCGGCTACCTGGGCTATAACCCGCCCGGCTTTGTCGCCCAGGTGGTGGCCTTTGCCTTCGGTCTGGCGGCCTCCTCCCTGTTCCCGGCCATCCTGATGGGCATTTTCAGCAAGCGCATCAACAAGGCCGGGGCCATTGCCGGCATGCTCAGCGGACTGGTGTTTACCTTCAGTTACATCATTATCTTCAAAGGGGTTTTCTTTGAACCGCTGAGGGAAAACATACCGCAGAACTGGCTTTTCGGCATTTCACCGGAAGGCATAGGTGTGATTGGCATGTTGCTGAATTTCGCGGTGGCGACGGTCGTCAGCCGGCTTGGCGCAGCACCGCCTGCCGAAGTGCAGCAAATGGTGGAAAACATACGCGTTCCGCGGCAGCAGACCGTACCCCACTGACGTCATCCAGTTCCGCCACGCCTGCACTCAGGCCGGCGCCACAGCGCCTGGCTGGTGATTGTGGCCAGTCAAACGGTGTATTTATGGCTTGTCCAGCGCATCCACGCGTCGCTGGACTGGCTTGTCGGCGTCATGCCACAAGGTGGCCAGTTTCTGGCGGGTGTACTCTGCCTCTGCTTCCCGTCCCAGCCTGAACTGGGCACGTGCCAGGCCTTGCAGTGACCTCACGCGCAGCCGGGCGCGGCGCAGTTGCAATTCAAAGGCATCGGCCGCGTCGGCATATTTGCCGGCATGCAGCAGCATCTCGCCATGCAGTTCTGCGGCCGGCCAATCCACGAACGGCGGGCCAAAAGCATAAGGCATCTCCCCTTCCATCCGGCTGGCACCAGCCGCCAATGCCGCGGCAGCCGCGGTTTCACCGCGGGCAAACTCGATACCCGCCAGCATTTCCTGCTGCAACACGTCCAGCCGTTGCAAATACTGCTGCTGCGAGGGATTTAGTTCACCACGCTGCCGCAAGGCGCTTTTCAGCTCGGTATGCAGCCGCTGGAATTGCTCCAGGTACTGGCGGGCACTGGCAGCCTGGCCGCTATGAGCGGCGCGCATGCTCTGGATAAAGGTAAAGTTCAGATTGGGGTCAAAGGCATCACCCATGTTGAATTTCAAGCCGGCTATCTCGTCTTCCCAGTCACGGGTCTCAATCAGGTAGCGGGTCCACATCTGTACTACCGAGCCGACCTGGGACCGGTCCGGATCGAGCAGCAGGCGGTCTTGCGGCGCTGTTCCGTTCGCCTGCAACTCCTCCACGGCCTCTTGCAGCAGCTCCCGGGCCTGCCTGACCTTGCCCTGTTGCAGGTAGCCATACAGCAACCAGAAGGAGTAATGGCCCCAATGCCGTGCCGGCTCACCCGTTTCGATGCGCATCGCGTTTTGCACTTTCACCGCCGCGATATTGGCCATGACCACGTCATCCCACATGCCCAGCGCGGTGAAGATATGCGAGGTCATATGCTGGGAATGACCCGCGTCGGGCGCCATTTTGGCCAGGGCGCGCGCCGCCGCCAGGCCCAGCACGGCATGATCGGGATCATCCACCCCATGAATCAGGTAATGCGCGGCGCCCGGGTGCTGTGGATTGGCGCTGAACACATTCTGCGCGATGGCAGTGCACAACATGTAATCCGCAATATCCCGTACCCCGGCGTGCACGCCGAGCAGGGACAGCGCATAGAATAGCTGCACTTCGTGGTCGTGCGGAAATCGTGCCGCCATCTGCTCCAGTGCGCGCGAGTAAGCCCGGTCGCGTTGTGCCTTGCTGCCTTCGCCATACAGCTGTTCCAGCGAGGCGAGAAAGGCCTTTTCCCTGGGGTCGGCGGTGGCATCCAAACGCTGCACGGGGGTGACCCCCAGTTTCAGCAAGGCCGTGCGCGCCGCAGGCAGATCCTGCTCGTCCCACACGGGGTGGTTGAATGTCATGGCTTCGCCCCAGTACGCCATGGCGAATGCCGGGTCCAGTTCCTGCGCGCGCAGGAATTCCGCGCGGGCGAACGGATATTCGAACAGGTGCAATAACAGCATGCCGCGAATAAAGGCCTGTTGCGCGGCTTCCGAACGGGTACTGGTGGGAAAGTCGATCTCGCCCAGCACCCGTGCGGCGGTGTCCGCCGGTCCGGCATCATCATGCGCCAGCAGCCTGCCACCCGGCCCGGGTGAAACGCCCAGCACGGTGGCCAGCAGCGCCGTCCAGCAAAGCAAGCGGCAACGTCTGCCCAGGCGGGATCTGATCAAAAGCACGCGGCCACACTGGCCCGGTTCATGATTCATCTGCACTCCCTGCACGGTTTGCGGAAAGCGCTCATGATCGCAGTTCCCGCCCGGCCCTGTAAACCGACAAGCCGGCGGTAAACGGGAGCACGGTGCGCCGCCGCTTATTGTAGGATAGGAGCTGGACACGACAGATACCGCCTGCAGGGTCTTCATGGGGAAACGCAAATTCATAGCCATTGCCGGCAATATCGGCTCGGGCAAGTCCTCCTTGCTGGAATTCATCACCAGCACGTATGACGTCTCGCCCTTTTATGAGCCCAACGACGAAAACCCCTACCTGCCGGATTTTTACCAGGACATGCGGCGCTGGGCGTTCCAGTCGCAATTGTTTTTTCTCAGCAACAAGTTCCGCATCCACCAGGAGGCGGACCGCCTCAGCGGCGTGGTGGTGCAGGATCGCACCATTTTCGAGGACGCGGAGATATTCGCCACGGCATTGCACCGCATGCGCATGATTGATGCCCGCGACTGGCAGACCTACTGGGACTTCTACCAGTCCATTCTGCAAGCCATCAAACCGCCGGACCTGATGATTTACCTGAGATGCTCAATGCGCACCTTGCGCCGCCGTATCCGCCTGCGTGGCCGCAGCATGGAACAGGACATACCTTTGAGCTACCTGAAACGCCTGGACCGCTTGTACGAACAATGGATTGCCGATTACAGCATGAGCGAAGTGCTGGTGCTTGAATCGGACCGGCTGGACTACGTACACGACCTGATCGACCGCCAGGATATCCGCGAACGCATTGAAGCGCTGCTGCCCGCCACGCTGCGGCGTGCCGGCAGCCGGCCACGCAGCTGAGCCGGTTTTGTTACAGGGCGGGCCTGTGTCGCTTTCAAGCCCTGCCGCTTACATGGCCGGCTGCACTTTAAACCGGGTGCAGCGGCCCCCATTTTTTGTCACCCTGATCGTTGGAGTTTACTTATGCTGTATCGCTTGGTTTTATCTGTCTGCCTGCTCGTTCTGGCCAGCTTTCCACTCGCGCTGCAGGCCCAGCTGGCCACGCTTGAAGTGACTGTCACAGGCCTGGACCCGGCCAGCGGCACGGTGGAAGTGACCGTGTTCAACTCGGCGGAGAGCTTTATGAAGGAACCCTTTCTGCAACAGTCGGCGGCCATCGACGGCGAAACGCAACACGTATTCACCTTTTCATCCCTGCTGGATGGCGAATACGCCCTGGTAGTGGTGCACGATGAGAATGACAACAAGGTGCTTGATACCGGGTTCCTGGGGTTTGGCGGTGAAAGCATCGGCTATTCAAACGATGCCGGTCCCTGGCTGGGCCGGCCGTCATTCGAGGCCGCGCGCATTGAAGTGGGCAGCGAAGACCAGTCCATTACCATCCGGCTGGATTAAGCCGTTCATCCCCAACAGGACTTCTGGCACCCTCATTATCAGTCTCACCAGTCCAGAATAGCGGGAGTTTTTATCCACTACCGGGTACGGGAATGATTCGACACATGCAATTCACCGTTGTGGCCATGCTGTGCCTGACGTTTCCGCTGATGACAGCAGCCGCAGATCCGGCAGCTGCGCCTGTTCCCGTGCGGGTTGCCAAGCTCGCTACGGTGGTGGTGGATCTGGAGAGCTCCGCACCGGCCGAAGTGCTGGCGCTGAATGCGGCCACGTTGTCAGCGCAGCTGGCCGCCGTGATCACAGGCATTCACGCCGACGTTGGACAGTCCGTGCAGTCCGGCGATTTGTTACTGGAGCTGGATGCCACCGATTATGAACTGGCCGTGCAGCAGGCCCAGGCAGCCCTGACATCCAGCCAGGCACAAAAAGCCCAGGCCGATGCCCGGCTGACGCGGGCGCGTGAGCTGGGTCAGCAGCAATACCTGTCGGATGATGAACTGCTCGCCCGGGAAACCGACGTTGCGGTACTGGCCGCGCAAATCCTGTCGCAGCAGGTGCAACTGGCCATTGCGCGCCGGCAATTAAGCAAGACCCGCATCCTGGCGCCGTTTGACGGCGCAGTCACCGGTCGCATGGCGCAACTGGGTGCCTATGTCACGCCGGGCAGCCCACTGTTAAGCCTGTCGGAAACCGCGCGCTTCGAGCTGGATGCGCAGGTACCGGATGCGCTGGCCGACACGCTGCTTCGTTCCAGCAACATGCGCTTTGTTTCACGCAACGAATCCTGGCCGGTAGAGTTGATCCGTCTGTCGCCGCTGGTTGAAGCGCCCCTGCGCAGCCGCCGCGCCCGCCTGGCCTTCAGTGGTTCAGCGCCGCCGGTGGGACGCAGTGGTGAGCTGGTGTGGCGGGTCGAAAAAGGCTTGCTGCCGGTCAACCTGGTGGTCCGCCGTGAAGGCCAGCTGGGGGTGTTCCTGGCCCGCGGCGGCATCGCGCAGTTCACCCCGCTGCCCGGGGCCCAGGAGGGCCGGCCGGTGGCCATAGACCTGCCGCTGGACAGCGACATCGTGGTCGATGGCCGCGAGCGCCTGCAGCCCGGTGATGCCATCGCCGTCAGCCAATGATGCGCGGATCCCAACACCATGTATAAACCATGTTCGACCCGCAACTTGGCCCGCAAACCGGCCGCGTCTGATCATGACGCGGGGGCGGCGCTGACCGGCCCGGCTCCTGACCCGGAAATCCAGCCATGCTGAAAAGCCTGCTGACCAACCACCCGCTGGTCAATATCCTGTTTGCCGTGGTGCTGGCCATGGGACTGATGTCCTATAACAGCATGCCGCGTGAGCAGGACCCGGAAATAAACTTCAACTGGGTGAACGTGGTCACCGTGTTGCCCGGCGCCTCGGCCGCGGATGTGGAACAACTCGTTACCGGTCCGCTGGAAGACGCGGTGCGCAATGTGCAGGATATCCGGTTTGTCATCAGCACCACGCGCGAGAGCACTTCCAATATCCTGGTGCGCTTCCGCGATCTGAGCCCGCGCGAATTCGACAAGCGGGTGAACGACCTGCGCCGCGAATTGCAAAGCAAGACCAACGACGAGCTGCCGGCTGACGCCGACGACCCGCGCATTATTGAAATCACCAGCTCCAATGGTTTTCCCACCGCACTGGTGGTGGTGCAGGGCCAGGCAGACGATGAGCCGCTGCGTCAGCAGGCGCGGTATATCAAGGAAGACATCGAGCGTCTGGCCGGCGTTGACCGGGTGTTGTCGATTGGCCTGCATGACCCGGAAATGCAGGTGGAATTCCTGCCATGGGAGCTGGCTGCCCGCGGCCTGCTGGCCAGCGATATCGCCGACAGCCTGGGCCAGGCATTTAGGGATACCTCGGCCGGCAATACCGATGTGGCCGGCAATGAGTGGCTGGTGCGCGTATCCGGCACCACCGCGGACCCGGAACAACTGGCCGCGTTCCAGCTCAGCCCGGCCGCTGCGCCCGGCACGCTGGTTGCGCTGGACGAGGTGGCGGAAATCAAGCGTGGCCGGCAGGAAGCCACCCAGCTGGTCACCCTGGATGGCCAGGCCGCGGTCGGGCTGTCAATCACCAAGGTGGGCTACACCAACACGCTGGATCTGATCGAGCGCCTGCAAGATTATGTGGACGGCAAAAACCAGCGGCTGGCAGGCAGCGGCATCCAGGTGGTGCTGGCGGATGACCAGACCATGATGACCCGCCAGGCCATTTCCATCATGCAGAACAATGCGCTGCTGGGGCTGTTCCTGGTGTTGCTGGTGTGCTGGCTGTTTTTGGGTTTGCGTATTGCCGCCATGGTCACCATGGGTATCGCGTTTTCCATAGCCGGCACATTCTGGGTACTGGACATCACCGGCAACACCCTGAACGTGTCCGTGCTGCTCGGCATCGTCATCGTGCTGGGCATGCTGGTGGATGATGCGGTGGTGGTGGTCGAAGCGATGTTCTACCGGCTGGAACGCGGCGCCGGGCGGCTGCAGGCTGCGCTGGACTCGCTGCGCGAAGTCGGCAAGCCGGTGGCCACCGCGGTAGCCACCACCATGGCGGCATTCCTGCCGTTGATGTTGCTGCCCGGCATCCTCGGCAAGTTCATGTTCATCATTCCCTTCGTGGTCACGGTTGGCCTGGCGGTCAGCCTGGTTGAGGCATTCTGGATCTTGCCGGCCCACGTGATCTCTTTTCGTCACGCCCCCAGGCAGCAGGATGCTGCAGGTAAATCCGCGGGCAAA
>JBFIHZ010000110.1:0-11038 GCA_041601535.1 Lysobacterales bacterium
TCATCCGGGTGCTGCGCATCGAGATGAACATGGGCACTGTAGCTGGGGCCATGGTCCTGGTGGTAAGGGCACTCATTGGCGCCGCCCGCGCCGTAGCTTTCCCACGGAAAGGCGCTGGAGTCCTTGTGGCTGTACTGGAAGTTGGCCAGTTCCATATCAAAAAACGCCGGCAACACATGATAGCCGTTAAGGTTGGGCTGGTTGCCGCTTTGTGGCACCACCTGCTGGTTGTCATCCAGCAGGGTCAGGTCCACCTGTACCAGGTCAAACCGGTTGGACGTGACCGTCAGGCTGGCGCGGCCCGCCTGTGGGTTGCTGAGGTCCACCGCGTTGAACACCACACTGGTGTTGTTGGCGGCCGCATAGGGCAAAACACCCAGCGGGTGGATGGCATCACGCGACCAGGCGGAAAACGGATCGCTGGCCGGTGCATCGCGGACTTCGAAATGCAGGTGGGCAAAACCCGACCCGCTGCTGCCGGTGTATCCCAGCAGTTGTCCCTTGCTGACCGTTTCATCCGGGCTGACCACCCAGCTGCTGATGTGCAGGTAATAACTGTGGTAGCAGCCCTGCGCTGAGCAACTGCTTTCGCCGGGGCGGAAATGCCGCAGGCTGACCAGCGGGTCGGAATAGCTGGAATGGTTGCCGGCAGTGCGCACCACGCCATCTGCGATGGCAAAAAATGGCGTACCTTCCGGCGTGGCAATGTCCACGCCGCGATGGAAGTCATAGCGGTTGTTTTCCGAAGCCAGCGGCCGCGGCCCAAAGGTGGCGGACAATGGCTCGTCGGCATAAGCGGCATTGCCGAAACGCTCGGCCGGGCAGCCATCCGCCGCCGTCCAGCCCGGCGGCGGGTTATCGGTGATGCGGCCGCATAACGGCCAGACGGTATCCGGGTCGAGCGCCCCTGCATGGCTGTCCGCAACGTTTGCAAACATGGCCAGCAGCAGCACCACGGCTGGCAGGCTGATTGGATTTCTCATCATGTTCCCCTTGTTCGTAGTCAGACCAATCCCTGTTGACAATCAAAGTATAGCGGCCTGCGGCAGAATTTTCCGTTATGGCCCGGTTGTGCGTTGGCCCGGTGCCTGTTCGGCGATACAAAATACCGGCTTTGGCTTGGGTCTGAGCGGGGTTTTCGGCTACCCTAGCCCGCTTTGCCCTGGCAGGCATGTTCCGGGCACGTTGCGGACCGGTTGATGGGAGAAACCCTTTGAAACAATGCGCCTTTCTGACGCTGCAGGAAACCGGCGATTTCGTGATCGATGACGTGCACGCCATCGAACCATTGCGCGACCTGGGTTGGAATGTCAGCGTGCTGCCCTGGCAGCAAACCGCGCGTGACTGGAGCGAATTTGCCGCCGTGATTATTCGCTCCACCTGGGATTACTTTACCGATGTGGATGCATTTATGGGGGTATTGCAGCGCATCGATGAACAGTCCACGCTGGCCAATCCGCTGGAACTGGTGCGCTGGAACCTGGCCAAGACCTATCTGCGTGACTTGGAGCAGCAGGGTATCGGCATTGTACCCACGCTGTGGACGGACGAATTGCAGCCGGACAGCCTGCCGGCCTGCTTCGATCAACTGGACGTGGACGAACTCGTCATCAAACCGGTAATCGGTGCCAACGGCGAGGATACCTTCCGCCTGCAGCGGCACGAGGCTGCTGCCCAGGCCGCGCCGCTGGTGCCGCTGTTCCGGCAGCGGCCCTTGATGGTGCAACGATTTATGCCATCCATCCTCGACGAAGGCGAGTACTCGCTGTTTTTCTTCAGCGGGCGGTTCAGCCATGCCATTTTGAAAGTTCCGGCGGGAGACGAGTTCCGCTCGCAGGAGGAACGCGGCGCAGCCATCAGCCCGGTGCAACCGGAAGCGCGCTTGCTGCAGCGCGCCACCGAAGCGCTGGCCTGCGTACAGCCCACTCCCTTGTATGCACGCATTGACCTGGTGCGCGATGCTGCAGGTGATTTTGTGCTGATGGAGCTTGAGCTGATCGAGCCGTCGTTGTACCTGCGCACGGACCCCGCTGCGCCGGCTCATTTTGCCCGTGCGGTGGATGACTGGTTGCAGCGCTGAGTTCAGGCCGAAGGGGGTATGGGCCTGCGCTGCAGGCGCTGACCCTGCAGATTGCAAATTGATTGCCGGATACAACGGCGGCTCTCCGTTTCCCGGAGAGCCGCTGCTTGGGCTGGCACTTGGGCGCGTGCCGCTGCCCGGCTCAGATTTTGGGTGATGCCACGTAAGGCACACCCTGGTCCTGCGCCCAGCGGTTGATGGGTTCGATATGGGTTTCGTTGAGGTCACGCAACTCGGCCTTGCGCTGTGCCCACTCGGCTTTCAGGTCGGCCAGGCGGTCCATGGCACCGCCGGTGACCGGCGCGCCGGTGTAGTCGATGACATCCAGCAGAAAACGTATCTGCCCGGCCAGCATGGTTTCCCAGGCATCCTCATCCTCGTAAGTTTCATGCAGGTGCTGATCCAACTGGTGATCCCACTGGGTGATGGCTTCAACTGCGGCTTCGCCGGACTGCTGCAGGCCCGCGTCATCCGGGTAAGCAGCCATCAGGGCTTCGATCTGGTCGCGCGCCGCACGGGTTTCGCCCATGCGCTGCAAGACCTCATCCAGCAGGTTGGCGGTTTCAGTGGCGCGTGCGGTCCACTCGGTAATTTCCGCCGGGCTGGCGGAAACGTTCGGGTCCATCTGCAGCGTGAAAGTGCCGCCTTGCACGGTGTTGCCATCAGCGGTCAGCCGGGCGCTGTAACTGCCGGGTGGTACGCTGGGGCCGCCATAACCGGCATGAATACTCACATCTTCAATGCAGGTCACGCCATCGCGGCGCATGTCCCAGGCCCAGCTGTGCAGGCCCTTGGTGGTGGCCGGGTAATCCAGCGTAAACGGGCGGCGCGGATCCATATTGGCAATCAGGCAGCGGTCGAAATCGCTTTCCTCGCTGGAGTAGCTGCGCACCACATTACCAGCCGAATCAAGAATTTCGATCTGCAGGGAGTCTTCCAGATCATTTTCCAGCGTGTAATACAGCGTGACGCTGCGGCTGGGGTTGGCGCCTTCAAAATCACCGGGCCCGCCCTCGTCGTGGATCATTACCACGTTGCCGGGGGTCAGTAACTGGCTCGGCCCGCTGCCAAAGCCACTGGCGGCGGCGCGTACCACGTACAGGTCGTCCAGCACCCAGAAGGACCGGCCCTGGGTGGCAGCCACCAGATTGTCCTGGCGGATGGCGAGGTCGGTAATGGGCACTTCGGGCAGGTTGAGCTGCATTGACTGCCAGTTGCCACCGTCATCGAACGACACGAACAGCCCGGTTTCGGTGCCGGCGTACAGCAGGCCTTTGCGCGCCGGGTCCTCGCGCACCACGCGTACAAAGGTGTCCAGCGGCAGGCCCTTGTCCAGCCGCTTCCAGCTTTTACCGTAATCGGTGGTCTTGTAGATATAGGGTTTGAAGTCATTCAGCTTGAAGCCGGTAACCGCCAGGTACACCGTGCCGGGGTCGTGCGGGCTGATCTCGATGGCGTTGATCATGGCCTCGCTGCCGTGACGCGGTGACACGTCTTGCCAGCTCTCGCCGTTGTCACGCGTCACGTGAACCAGGCCATCATCACTACCCACCCAGATGGTACCGGCCTCGTGTGGTGATTCCACGAGGTAGAAAATGGTGTTGTAAAACTCCGCGCCGACATTTTCGGGCGTCAGCGGACCGCCATTCCGGCCCTGTTTTTCCGGGTCATTGCGGGTCAGGTCGGGGCTGAACTCGGTCCACGTGGCGCCGCGGTCATCGCTGCGCAGGATCAGCTGGGTGCCAAAATAGATAATTGACGGATCATGCGGCGACACGGCCACCGGTGCGTTCCAGTTGGCGCGGTATTTGAGGTCTTTGGCGTCCTTGCCAAACACCATTTCCGGATAGGGAATAATGTAACGGGTGCGGCGCGTCTCGTGGTTGTACTCGCTCAGGGTGCCATTGATGGTGGTGGCATAAACCAGCGTCGGGTCTTCCGGGTCGAAAGCGATATGAGCGCTTTCACCACCCCCTACGGCGAAATAATCATCCACACCGATGCCGCCGTCGTGGGCCTGGCTGGCAATGGCCACGGTGGAATTGTCCTGCTGGCCGCCATAGATGCGGTAGGGCGTCTGGTTGTCGGTGGCCACGCGGTAAAACTGCGCGGTGGGCTGGTTCATGATGCTGGACCAGGTCTGGCCGCCGTCAAAGGTCACGGTGGCACCACCGTCATTGCCACTGATCATATTCTGACTGTCTTGCGGGTTGATCCAGTGGTCGTGGTGGTCACCGTGCGGGGTGGATTTCAGCTCCCAGGTGTGGCCGCCATCAATCGACTTCATCAGGCCGGTATTGAGCACGTAAACCGTGTCGGCGTTGATTGGATCGGCTTCAATATGGATGTAGTACCAGGCGCGGGTGTGCAGCACGCGGTGGCCATTGATCAGGCTCCAGTTTTCCCCGCCGTCTTCACTGCGCCACAAGCCGCCCTGACCGGGTTCCGCCTCGATGATGGCGTAAACGCGCTCGGGCCGGCTGTCCGATACATCAATGCCGATTTTGCCGATCATTTCCGGCAGGCCGCCGCTCAGCTTGGTCCAGCTGTCGCCACCGTCTGTTGATTTGAAAATGCCGCCATCGGTGCCGCCCGACTGGATATACCAGGGTTTGCGGCCGTGGTGCCACATGCCGGCATACAGGATGCGCGGGTTGGTCGGATCCATGCGCAGGTCAGAAGCGCCGGTATGCGGGCCGGTTTTCAGCACATGCTGCCAGGTTTTGCCGCCATCGGTGGTGCGGAACACCCCGCGTTCCGGGTTCGGCCCCCAGATCTGGCCCTGTACGCCCACGTAGGCGATGTCCGGGTTGGTCGGGTGAATGCGGATCTTGGAAATCTGGCCAGATTCCTTCAGCCCGATATGCGTCCAGGTTTTACCGCCATCGGTGGACTTGTATACGCCGTCACCATGGCTGGTGGTGACGCCGCGAATGGGGGATTCACCGGTGCCAACGTACAGCACGTTATGATCCGAGTCCGCCACGGCCACCGCGCCGATGGTGCCCACATTGAAAAATCCGTCGGAGATATTCTCCCAGGTGGTGCCGGCGTTTTCCGTTTTCCATACGCCGCCGCCGGTAGCGCCCATGTAATACAGGTTGGGCTTGCCCGGCACACCGGTCACCGCCGTTACGCGGCCGCCGCGCCAGGGCCCGATCAGGCGCCAGTCGAGGCCGCTAAGGCTTTCGTCAAGTTTCGAGGTCTGGTTTTGTGCCAGAAGCGGAGCTGCTGACAGCAGCAAGGCAATCAGTGCGGGTAATAACACCCACAGAACGCGATTTTTTGAGGGCATGGGTTTGGATTCTCTGTTTCGGGGTTCGGCCAGGCAATTAGTGCCATTCATAATGGTTTTTACCAGTGCTTTCGAATGAGCACGATGAACAATTCAGGCCACAGAATACTGAATTCCGTGGCGGGGCGCACCCAAAGGCGGCGGGCAGTGTGCCACACGCCCGCCAGCGGGTAGCCAGTCTTCAGTTTTCGGGGTCTTCGGGCGGCAGCGGCAGTGACGCATGGTCGGCGATATACAGCCAGCGCCCATCGCTGCCTTTTTTGGCCACATCCATGTAGCGTCCTGCCATGTCAAACGGATCACCGCCTGCATGTGGCTGCACGGTTAGCGTGAACCGGCCCCAGGCTGCGGCCAGGTCGCCAGATACTTCCATATGTCCGTCAGCAAGCGCCACATTGGTTACCTGGTATTGCTGAAAAAAGGCTTGCCACGACTGGCGCACGGCATCGGGCCCTGTCTCCATCATGACTTCTACCGGGAAATTGACGGCATCCGCGGTATAGCACGCGGCCAGGCCGTCAGCATTATTGGCGCGCATGGCGGCAACAAAGGCATCCTGCAGCGCCTGGGGACTGTCAAACGCGAGCACATTGCTGTTGAACAGGGCGATGAGAACCAGTAGCGCAGATTTCATACTCCATACTCCTGAACCAGGTTGAGAGAGCACTAGGGCTGACTTGCCCGGCTAATATAGAACAGAAAGCTTACGCAAGGCCATGCCAGGACCGGTTTCCAGATCATGTTATATTTCCCGAACCATTTGCTTTTGTCATCAGGCAGGAATGTGATATGACCCGGATCCCCTGCGGCTTTTGTAAAATCTGGCTCATCCTGCTGATGAGCCTGACCGCCATGTCCTGCCCGGCCGCAGTCATTACTGTGGATGTGCTCAGCGACACCGGGGCAGCGCCTTCCCGTTGCGAATTGCGTTCCGCCATCGTGGCTGCCAACGATGACATCGTGGTGGATTCCTGCCCCGCCGGTTCCGGCTCGGATGTCATTGAATTCAGCGTGGCGGGCACTATCGTTCTGACCAGCACATTACCTGATATTGATAACCCACTGGAAATCAATGGACCGGAGAATGAAGAGTTAGTGATTGATGGTACGGGTACGTACCGGCAGTTCAATTTTGTAGCCGGTAGCGGTGCCGCTGCGGTCCGCCGGCTGGTTTTAAGCCGCGGGGTGTCTGCTGATTATGGTGGCTGCATGCGTTCGGGTAGCACTACGCTGGTGATTGAGGACATGGTGTTCTCCAAGTGCAGCTCGTCGTTGCAAGGGGGTGCATTGGCGCTGATCGGGCCATCACCGGTTACCATTCAGCGCAGTCTGTTCACCACCAACCAGTCAAGCCTGGGTGGCGGCGCCCTGTTCGCAACCATTGGTCCGGTCAATGTTACGGACTCCACATTTGATGGTAACGACTCGACCTCGGGAGGGGCGATTCAGATCACCCTGCCCACCATAAACCTGCTGCGCTGCACCCTGCACGATAATCGCGCGACCAGCAATGGCGGCGCAATCGAGGTGGCGAACTCTACCGCCGCGGCGAATATCATCAGTTCCACCATCAGCGCAAATATTGCTGATAGCGATACCAACGGGGCCGGCGGGGGCGGTGGCATTTTTATTTCAACCGGCAGCCTGGTACTGGAAAACACCATTGTCAGCGGCAACCTGGATTTATCCCCGGGTGATCCGGACCCCAGTCCGGATATTTATCTGCTGTCACCCCAGTCAGTTACCAGTAATGGCTACAACCTGATCGGCATCAATGCGGGAGCCGAAACGGAATTTCCTGCCGGGAACCCCAATGCATCGCAGGATTACGTGGGTACTCCGGGGATTCCGCTGGACGCCGGTTTGCTGGCGCTGGGATCGTACGGCGGCCCCGTGCCCACCATGCCGTCGGGCGATGTCGGCCCGGTCATTGATCAGGGCAGTTGCGCTGGTGAGCTGGCTGATCAGCGGGGCTTTTCCAACCCGGACTCCGGCCTGAGAATTAATGACCTGTTGCCGGCCAATGCAGACGACGGCTGCGATATTGGCGCGGTTGAATTGCCGCTGCTGCCGGAACACGTATTCGCTGACGGCTTTGAGGTTGAGACTCCGTAAGTTTGTGTGATGTTGAGCTGATACCACGCCTTCCGTTATCCGCATAGCCCGGACTTGTTCTTAAGCAAATACCCACAAAGTACACTATCTTTTGTACTACGACAGTTTTCGTGGTAGGGTTTTTTCAGCCCCTTGTTCCTGAATGCCAAATTGCCGTGCCGGAAAGCTCATTCAGGACGACCCACCTGAGCGGGAGAGCAAAATGAATAAACTGTGGCTTTGTTACTGCGTGGTGCTTTACGCCACAAATGTGTTCGGCCAGGATTTTGATATTTTCGTCAGCGATGCCGGTAATTTCGACAGCCCGCCGTGGAAAATCCTGAAATACGACAGCAACGGGGAAAACCCGCAGGTATTTATTGACGAAAACCTGGCGTGGCCGCAAGACATCCTGTTTATCGACAGCAACAACACGGTGCTGATTTCCAACCTCAACACCGGCCGCATCAATCGCTACAATGCGGCCACAGGCGCCTACATCGATAATTTCGCCCAGGGTATCGGCGGGCCCACCCGCATGAAAATAGGTGCCGATAACCTTTTATATGTGCTGCAGTGGACCGGTGGCGGCAAGGTCAAAAGATATCAGCTGGACGGTACCTTTGTGGATGATTTTACCGACGTCGGTGTAGGCCAGAGTATCGGCCTGGATTGGGACAGCGCGGGCAACCTGTATGTGTCGTCATTCAACGGCAAACTGGTGCGCAAATTCGATACTTCGGGCAATGACATGGGGGTGTTTATCGATTCCAACCTGTCAGGGCCGACCAATATCTGGTTCGACAGCAATGGTGACCTGCTGGTGTCGGATTACAGCGGCACTGCCATTAAGCGGTTTGATTCCGATGGAAACTACCTGGGTGACTTTATCCAGGGCCTGTCACAGTCAGAAGGCATGGCCACGTTGCCCGATGGCAGCATTCTGATCGGTAATGGCTCAACCAGCTCGGTCAAAAAGTTCACCAGCGGCGGAACATTTATTGAAGATACGATTACCACCGGCTCGGGCGGTTTGCTGCGGCCCAACGCCGTGGTTATCCACGACAGCACTGCCTCTTCTGGTTTTCAGATCAATGCCGGACTGAATTATGCCTGGTTTAATCCGGCGGTGAGTGGCCAGGGTTTCTTCATCACGGTATTCCCCGACATCCAGCAGATTTTCCTGGCCTGGTTTACCTATGACCTTGAGCGGCCCGCCGGCAACGTGCAGGCCATGCTGGGTGAGCCGGGGCATCGCTGGCTGACGGCGTTTGGCGCATACGCCGATCACCAGGCCGTACTGGATATTGAAGTCACCCAGGGCGGCGTGTTTGATGCGGCCATGCCCATGCCGACTCAGGATCTGGACGGCACTATCACACTGGCGTTTACCGATTGTACGGCCGGCACGATCACCTACGACATCCCTTCGGTTGGCCAGCAGTCGGTGATTCCGATTCAACGCATCGCGCTGGACAATGTGCCGTACTGCCAATCATTGCTGGCTCAATAACGGGTCTTGCCAACGGCCGGTTAAGCAAAAGCGCCGGCAGAGGATGTAACAGGCAGGCTTAAGCTTCGGCCCGGGGTTTGGCTGTCAGGCCAGGCGTTCACGCACCCAGTCATCAAACGCCAGTACATCGTATTCCTGGGGCATCAGCACGCCATGCTCATGCTTCTGGCAATGCAAACCCTTCTGATTGAGTTCGCACACGCGGGCATCTTCCAGTACCACCTGGTTGCCGAATGCGACCAGCCGCTTGAGGTCAATATCGTGCTGTTGCAGGGTTTCCGGTAACAGCAGCCAGTCCACGGTCAGCCGGGTCTGTTCCGGCCCCAGCGGTAGCACCTGCACGCAGCGGACATAATCCACGTGGGCAACTATAAAAATGCCGGGCAGTATGGTGGCGAATGTCATGCCGATATCGCGCTCGGACCGGGTCAGGCCTTCGAATTCAGGCAGCGGTGTCTGGCCGTCGGCTGACCAGGTCACCGCGCCTTCAGCCAGGCGTGAAGTGATTGCCTGCTGCTTCAGCGGGTGGCCGTCCGGCAGGTCATGTGGGTCCAGCATTGACGTGCCGTACAGCGGCACCAGCCGGCACAGGTCGGTATGCACGCCGGGGCAGTGATAGCACTCACAGAAGTTTTCCCAGAACACTTTCCAGTTGCAGGCGATCTGGTGGGTTTCGCGGTGGGCCAGTGCCAGCCCGTCCATCGGCCAATTGGCCAGCCGCGGGGCTTCGTCACCGAGGCAGTCGGGTAACGGCCTGGCTTTGTCAGCCGCCAGGTTGATAAACACGAATCCGGCCCAGCTATCCACGGCAACCGCATGCAGCGAATAATCCGCCGGATCAAAGTCAGCGGTCTCTGCCCGGCGGGGCGTGTGCTGTAAATCCCCTTCCAGCGAATAGGTCCAGGCATGGTAGGGGCAGACAATGCGTTGTTGTGTGAACCGGCCGCTCATGGTTTCGCACAGCAGCGACCCGCGGTGCCGGCAGCTGTTGTGGAAGGCTCGCAGTGCGCCTTCGGCGGTCCGCGTGATGACGATCTGCTGGTCCCCGAGGCTGACCACGCGGAACGAGCCCGCATCAGGCCATTCGCTGGTGCGGCCGATGCACAGCCATTCGCGCTGCCAGATGGCGCGCAGCTCCCGCTGGTAATGCGCCGGGTCGAAGTACTGCCACGAGGGCAGCGAATGCCGGGTGTGGGTCAGCATGCCGCGTTACCCGTTCTTCAGCGCCGGTTGAAAACCAGGTTACGCACCCGGCCGGACTGCAGCACGAAACCGCTGACCTGGCCATCGTCAGCACGTTGAAAAGTAAATGCACCGTAGTCGGGGTTTTCAAAGGTCTCGTCGAACATGGCGGTGAGTTCCTGCGGGCCTTCGTCGTCCAGTTCGAACCACAGCAAGCCATCTTTCTCAAACAGACGGTAGGCGGTATCCAGTTCACTGCTGTAAAAGTCACCGGTATAGGCGGAGAGTTCATCAGCCGTGACCTGGCGCCGCGTGAACGGGGTGAAAACCCCTCGCGGCTGGGCGTTGATGGTGCGGCGCATCTCAACCACGCGACCCTCCTCCACGCTGTAATCCACCAGTACCCTGGCCGGAACGCCCAGCATTCTGAATTGATTGGGAGCCACCGGGCGCAGTTCATTGCGGCGGGTGGGTGAGTGCACGGCCCACAGTTTGCCGTCGATCAGCCGCACTTCGGCCGCGAATGCTTCATCGGGCTCCCAGAAATCGCCGGTGTACAGCTGCAGGGCTTGTTCATCCAGCGACAGTTTGGGCAGTGCGGCGGGCGTGTCCGTGGTGGCGGCATCCGGTGCGGTCAGCACGTCATCCAGGAATATGTCCGCCACTTTACGCGCCAGCATTTCAGGCGCTGCATCTGCGCGGTTGCACAGCACGGCCACCGAGAAGTGTTGCGTGGGAAATCTGAGCAGTTCGGCGCGGTAGCCGACAAAAGCCCCGCCGTGACTGACGGTTTGCTGGCCGCGGTATTCGCTCACGTCCAGGCCAAAGGCGTAAGCCGTTATGCTGCCATCCGCCAGTGTGCCCGGCGTGGTCA
>JBFIHZ010000111.1:0-11023 GCA_041601535.1 Lysobacterales bacterium
CATTGCGGACATTGTGCTCACCCGGCAAGTTCAGCCGCACTTCGTGGCTGCCGGTTTCATTGGGCAAATGCAGCTTGAAGGCCATTACCCGGCCACTTTGCCTTAGCTCGGTGGCACGGATATCGGCCCGTTCAGACAACCCGTAGGTAACCACCGCACGGGTCACTTCGGGAATCAGCGCCGCGACCTGTGGGTCATCCGCGCACAACACGGCCGCGCCGTGGAACGGCAGGTGGTGCAGGAACTCCAGGAAGGCCTTGTTAAGGTTTTCAAAACTGCCGCCATAGTTTTCCAGGTGGTCCCGGTCGATATTGGTGACCAGCGCCACCACCGGCTGCAGTAACAGAAATGAACCATCACTTTCATCCGCCTCGGCCACCAGGTACTCGCCAGCGCCCAGCCTGGCGTGGCTGCCCCAGGCATTGAGCAAGCCGCCGATCACGAAGGTGGGATCCAGGCCGGCTTCCGCCAACAGGCTGGCAATAAGGCTGGTAGTGGTGGTTTTGCCGTGCGTCCCCGCCACCGCGATACCGCGGCGGAAACGCATCAGTTCGGCCAGCATTTCCGCCCTCGGCACGACCGGAATACGGCGCTGCCTGGCTGCTTCCACTTCGGCATTGTCCGGCCGCACGGCACTCGATACCACCAGTACATCGGCAGTTCTGACATGTTCCGCGGAGTGGCTGTTAAACACCGTGGCGCCCAGCTTCTGCAGGTGGCGCGTGGTGCTGTTTTCCGCCAGGTCGGACCCGCTGACCTCAAACCCCAGGTTGACCAGCACCTCGGCGATACCACTCATACCCGAGCCGCCAATGCCGACGAAATGAATACGCTGAATGCGCCGCATGGGTTGTAATTGCGATCCACGAATGCTCATTGCCGCAGGTACTCCATGCACACCGTCATGACTTGCTCTGCCGCATCGGGCACGGCCACAGCGCGGGCGTTTTCCGCCAGTGTGAGCAGGCCGTCCCGGTTCGCCAGAAGTTCAGCCAGCAGTGCACGCAGCCGTTCCGCCGTGCAATCGGGTTCCGGCAGCAGGCGTGCAGCGCCGGCTTCCACCAGGAATTCCGCATTACGCGTCTGGTGGTCATCCACTGCATGCGGAAAGGGCACCAGCACGGCGCCAATGCCGGCCGCCGCCAGCTCCGATACCGTCAGCGCGCCAGCGCGGCATACCACCAGGTCGGCCCAGCCATAGGCTGCGGCCATGTCCTCGATAAAATCATCCACCTGCGCTGGCAGACCCAGACGGGAATACTCCAGGCGCAACTCACCGGACTGGTTTTTACCCGCCTGATGCCGGATCTCGGGCTGTTGCCCGCCGGGCAGACCGGCCAGGGCCTGCGGCAGCACGCGGTTGAGCGCCCTGGCACCCTGGCTGCCACCGGTAATCAACAGGCGCATCGGCCCACTGCGGCCTTGCATGCGCTCGCGTGGCGGCGGCAATACCGCCACGCTGCGCCGTACGGGATTACCGCAGGTCATGGCATGCCGCCGCGGTGGCCAGGTACCGGGAAAGGCCTGCAGTACCCGCCGTGAAAACAGGGCCAGCACACGGTTGGTCAGGCCCGGAATTCGGTTTTGCTCATGTACCAGCAAAGGCACACCGCGCAGTCTTGCCGCCAGCCCCCCCGGCCCGGCTGCATAGCCACCAAAGCTTACCGCGCAATCCGGGCGGTTACGTCCCAGCACGGCGTATGCCTGAGCCACCGCCCGCGCCAGGTTCAGCGGCAGGCGCAACCAGCGCGCCAGACCTTTGCCACGCAAACCGGAGATATTTACCGCATCCAGCGGATAACCCGCAGCCGGCACCCGTTCGCATTCCATACCACCGGCCGCGCCCAGCCAGCGCACCGCAATGCCCTCACCGCTCAGGGCGTCCGCCACGGCGAGCCCGGGAAAGATGTGTCCGCCGGTACCGCCGGCCATAATCAGCACGTTATGCTGTTTCACGGTCATGCGCCCACCCGTCGGGTTCTGAGCCGTTTACGGGCCGGTGCATCGCTGTCACGGTCCAGTTCATACTTGATGCGCAACACCATGCCCAGTGCCATCAGGGTCATCAGGATGCTGCTGCCACCGGAACTGATCAGCGGCAGGGTCAGGCCCTTGGTGGGCAGCACGCCGAGGTTCACGCCAATACTGACCATGGCCTGCAGACCCATCCACAAACCAACGCCATAAGCCAGAAAACCAGCGAAAGGACGGCCACGCTGGTGCGCCATGATGCCGATGACCATGATGCGGGTGACCAACAACAGGAACAGCGCCAGCACCACGATGACACCCAGCAGACCGAACTCCTCGGCTAGCACCGCAAAAATGAAATCGGTATGTGCTTCGGGCAGGTAAAACAGCTTCTGGATGCTGGCGCCCAGGCCGACACCAAACAGTTCGCCGCGGCCGACTGCAATCAGTGCCTGGGTCAACTGGAAACCACTGTTGAACGGATCAGACCAGGGATCCATAAAGCTTACGATGCGGCGCAAGCGGTACGGTTCCATCGCCGCGAAGCCGAATGCCGGCAGCGTCAGCATGCCCAGCAGCAGGATGTGTTTCCACGCAGCACCCGCCAGCCAGATCATGCCGGCAATGATCGCGGTGATCACCGCCGCACTGCCCATATCCGGCTGCACCAGCAGGATGACGGACAACACACCGGCAAAAATCAGCGGTTTGAGGGTATCGAAAAAGCGCGTACGAACCCGTTCGGCCTTGCGCGTGAGGTAACCAGCCACGTAAATAATGGCCATCAGCTTGACCGCTTCAACCACCTGGAAGTTGACCGGCCCCAGCCGCACCCACCGTGTGCTGCCATTCACGGTATGGCCCAGCCCCGGGATGAATACCATCAGCAGGCACAACGCCGCCAGCAACATCATGGGCCGGGAGACGCGTTCAAGAAAATCAATCGGCACCAGCCGGAACGAGGTCGCCAGGAACACGCCGAGCGTAATGAAGATGCAATGCCTGAGCAGGTAGTGATATACATTAACCTGTTGCCCTTCGGCGATTGCAATGGAAGCCGAACCCACCATCACCATACCAATGGCCAGCAGCAACATGCCCGGCACCAGTACCCACAGATCAAGCCCGACATGCTGCCGCGGCAGTCCTGCCGGTCGCGCCTGTGATGTGTTGACAAACGTATTCATCTGATTTTCAGCGTCGCCAGTCCGGCCAGCACCAGGATGACCGAGATAATCCAGAAACGGACGATTACCCGGGGCTCCGGCCAGCCTTTGAGTTCAAAGTGATGATGAATGGGGGCCATGCGGAATATGCGCTTGCCGGTGAGCTTGAACGAGGCCACCTGCAGGATCACCGAAACGGTTTCCATCACGAACACGCCGGCCATCAGGATAAAGACCAGTTCCTGGCGCACCACCACCGCAATCACGCCCAGCGCCGCACCCACCGCCAGTGCGCCTATGTCGCCCATGAAAATCTGCGCGGGATAGGTGTTGAACCATAAAAATCCCAGTCCGGCCCCACCCAGCGCACCACAAAATATGGCCAGTTCCCCGGCGCCGGCGATGTAGGGCATGGCCAGGTAGCTGGAAAAGCCGGTATGGCCGGCCACGTACGCGAATATGCCCAATGCCGCCGCCAGGAAGACCGACGGCATGATGGCCAGGCCGTCCAGGCCATCAGTGAGGTTTACCGCGTTGGAAAAACCCACCACCATGAAATACGTGGTGACCACGTACAACACACCCAACGGTAAGGCGATACCCTTGAAAAACGGCACAATCAGCTCGGTGGCTGCCGGCGCATCGGCAGAGCTGTATAGGTAAATTGCGGCAACCAGTCCAAATATCGATTGCGCCAGGTATTTCCAGCGCGCCGGCAAACCCTGCGAATCCTGTAACACCAGTTTGCGGTAGTCGTCCAGCCAGCCGATCAGGCCGAATGCCAGCGTCACCAGCAGCACCACCCATACGTAGCGGTTGCTCAGGTCAGCCCACAGCAGGGTGGACAGCACCACCGAGAAAAGGATCAGCGCGCCCCCCATGGTGGGGGTTCCCGCCTTTGACAAATGGCTTTGCGGCCCCAGTTCACGAATCGGCTGACCCACCTGCTTGCTGACCAGCCGGCGGATGAAAGCAGGCCCCAGGAACAGCGCAATCAGCAGGGCGGTAAGGGCGCCCAGAATGGTTCTCAACGTGATGTAACTGAATACGTTGAAAAACGAATTCACTTCAGCCAGCCGGTCAAATAGCCACAACAGCATCAGCACGCCTCCTTTTTATTGTTCGGATCAGTAATGGCGTGCACGATGTGCTCCATGCCCATTGAGCGCGAGCCCTTGACCAGGCAGATAACGCCTGCATGCAATTCACTTTCAAGCGCCCGCAACAACTCGCTTCTGGAGGCGAAGTGCTGTGCGCCTTGACCGAACGCATCCACGGTATGCGCCGCCAGCTCGCCGGTGGCAAACAGTCTGTTGACGCCCAGGCTGCGCGCCGCATCGCCTACTTCGGCGTGTAACTTCCGGCTGTTCTCGCCCAGTTCCTTCATGTCGCCCAGTACCAGCCAGGCGGTGCCGTCCATGCCGGCCAGCACCTGCAGCGCGGAATACAATGAGGCGGGATTGGCATTGTAGGTGTCGTCGATCACGGTCCATCCGGCTGCGGTATTGATCTGGTACAAACGCCCGGGTACAGGCAACACGTTTTCCAGCCCGGCCTGGATGTCCGGTATGGGTATCTGCAGGGCAATGGCAGCGGCGGTTGCCGCAGCGGCATTGGCGAGGTTGTGATCACCGGGCAGCGATAACCGCGCCGTGAAACTGCCTTCCGGCGTTTCCAGATGGGCATCGGAACCCGCACGGCTGGCGCTGATGTCAAAGCGCTCATTGATGCCAAATGTCAGCGTGCGGCCAGCGGTATTCATACCGTGCCATATATCAGACCACGGCTGCTGGCCGTTTATGACGGCGCAGCCACCCGGCGGTAAAGAGGCATACATTTCGCCTTTGGCGCGTGCCACGCCCTCCTCCGAGCCGAAGCCCTCCAGGTGGGCCGGACCCACGTTGGTGATTACACCCACGTCAGGCTGTGCGATTTTTGCCAGGTAGGCAATATCACCCGCCTTGCTGGCGCCCATTTCCAGTACCGCAAAACGATGCCGCGCTTCCAGCCCGAACAGCGTCAGCGGCACGCCCAGTTCGTTGTTGAAGTTGCCTTTGGTGGCCAGCACTTCATGCCGTTGCCGCAATATGCTGGCCAGCATTTCTTTCACCGTAGTTTTACCATTACTGCCGGTAATGCCTGCCACCACCGGGTTCAGTTGCTGGCGAATGTAAGCGGCGATACTTCCCAGGGCCAGCAGAACGTCATCCACCACCAGCTGCGGCACAGGCCGCGGCGATGCCAATTCCAGCGGCTGCTGCAGCAGCAACGCCACGGCACCCCGTTCAACCGCATCGGCGGCAAAATCATGCCCGTCTACCCGTGTACCCGGAAGTGCAGCAAACAGCGTGCCTTCTGCGGCCTTGCGGCTGTCGGTTTCAATGGCCTCTATGCGCACATCCTGCACCGGCGGGGCCAGGTCCAGCACCCGGGCCAATTCGCTGAGTTGCCGGCCGATCATGCGGCTGCCTCCAGGATGGCCCTGACCGCAGCCTCGTCACTGAATGGCACACGCACCCCGTTACTTTCCTGGTAGGTTTCGTGTCCTTTGCCAGCCACCAGCACGATATCCCCTTGTCCGCTGCTTTCGATGGCGCTGCGAATGGCCGTGCTGCGATCCTCGATGACCAGCGCGCGGTCCGGTTCAACCATGCCTTCCAGCATGTCATCGAGGATATCCTGCGGCGTTTCATTGCGCGGATTGTCCATGGTCAGGACCACACGATCAGCCAGGCGTTCGGCGATCGCGGCCATCAACGGCCGTTTCCCGCGATCCCGTTCGCCGCCGCAACCGAACACGCAGGTCATGCGGCCGTGCAGGTGGGCGCGCAGCGCTTTGAGGGCTTGTTCCAGCGCATCCGGCGTATGGGCGAAATCCACCACCACCAGCGGCTGGCCGTGATCGCCACCCAGGCAATGCATACGCCCGGGTACCGGGTGCATGATTTCCAGTTGGTGCATTAGCTGGTTCCATGGCATACCCAGCAAAGCCAGGGTACCTGCGGCTGCGAGCAGGTTGGACACATTAAACCGGCCCAACAGGGCTGTGTGCAGCTGGCCTTTACCCCAGGGGCTGCTCAATTGCAGGGTCATACCCGCTGCATCCATCGCCACGATGCCAGCGTGCAATTCAGCGGCACTGCTGGTGCCATAGCTCAACACTTCAGCCTGGCCGCCCAGCTCCTTGATCAACTGGCGGCCATACTCATCATCCCGGTTGATCACCGAAAAGCCCGGATGACAGTCAGTAAACAAGCGCCGTTTGGCCGCGAAATACTGCTGCATGTCACCGTGGTAATCCAGATGATCCCGGCTCAGGTTGGTGAATACGGCGGCATCAAAGGCAACATCGGCACAACGGCCCTGGTCCAGCGCATGCGAAGACACTTCCATGGCCAGCCGTTCCACCCCATCATCGATGCACTCGGCCATCATGCGCTGCACCGAAATCGGGTCTGGCGTGGTGAGCCGTGCCGGTTTCAGGCGAGCCAGTGAGCCGTATCCAACCGTGCCGATCAGCCCCGCATCCGCTGACGTGCGTTGCCAGGCTTGGGCGATAAAATGCGCGGTTGAAGTTTTTCCGTTGGTGCCGGTCACGCCGGCTATGATCAGCCGGTCAGAAGGTGCGTGAAAGAAACGCGCCCCCAGGCGAGACAACAGTCCGCCCAGACCGGGCACTTCCACCGCCGGTATGTTCAGCTCCGGAACGGGTGCCAGCCCGTCGTGCACGACCACGACGGCGCCGTTTTGCTGGGCTTCCAGCACGTAATCCATACCATGCGCCCGCCCGCCGGCCACCGCGACAAACGCTTCGCCCGTGCGCGTTACCCGCGAATCAAGACTGACACCGCTCACTTGTAAGACCGGTGCGTTTTCGCTCCATCCTTCCAGCAGGGTGCCAAGACTCATCGGGCAGCTCATCGCACGCCTCCATCAGCGTCTTCGGGCTTGAGAGGCTCTTCAGCAGCTGCAATCAGGCCGGCGTAGTTATCAGGCGGTATGTTCAGCAACCGCAAGGCTCCGGTCATGATGGTGGAGAACAACGGAGCGGCCACCAGGCCGCCGTAATACTCACCATTGCTCGGGTCATTGATGGCCACCACGCATACCAGGCGCGGGTTACTGGATGGCGCAAACCCGGCAAAAGTAGCGATATAACGCGATGCATAACCAGCTGCACTGGCTTTACGCGAGGTACCGGTTTTGCCCGACACCCGGTAGTTGGTCACCCGGGCGGATTTCCCGGTGCCTTCGGGTCCGGTCACGGTTTCCATCATCAGGGCCACCTGGCGGGCAATTTCCGGATCCATGATGGATACCGCCGGGTTTTGCGCGCCCTGAATCAGGCTGGGCCGGCGCAGACGGCCTTCGTCGGCCAGCGCTGCGGTAGCACTGGCCAGCTGAAGCGTCGTTACAGAAAGTCCGTATCCGTATGATAATGTAGCTTGCTCAACCCGGCGCCAGCGGCGGTGATTGCGCAGCACTCCGGCGGACTCGCCGGGAAAGCCCACCCCGGTGACCTCACCAAAGCCAAATCGTTTGTATACGTCCCATAATTGCTCGGGCTCCAGGGACAGCGCCAGCTTGGTGGCACCCACGTTGGAGGACTTGGTAATGACGCGGGTAACGTCTATTGGCCCGTAGTTATGGTGATCGCTGATGGTATGGCCCGATACATTGATGGTACCCGGGGTGGTATCTATGGGTGAATCAGGCTGGACCAGGCCCGCTTCAAGAGCGGCCGCCACCGAGAACGGTTTCATCACCGAGCCCGGCTCAAACACGTCGGTCACCACACGGTTGCGCAGCCCGTCGCTGTCCATGCTGGGCTGATTCGGGTTGAACGAAGGCTGGTTAACCATGGCCAGCACTTCGCCGGATGCAATGTCCAACAGCACGGCCGTACCGGAGCGCGCACCGTGTTTGAGCACGGTGCGTTTCAGCTCACGGTAGGCCAGGTACTGCAGGCGGCGATCTATGGTCAAACTGAGGTCATGGCCGTGTTCTGCTTCCCGCAGAATCTCGGAATGTTCGATGGTGCGGCCCTTGCGGTCACGAATCACGCGCTTCAGGCCGGGTTTGCCCTGCAGCCAGTCGTTATACGCCAGCTCCAGCCCTTCCTGGCCGACATCGTCGATATTGGTGAAGCCGATGGTATGGGCGGCTACTTCACCTGCCGGATAGAACCGGCGATATTCTTTTTGCAGGTAGACACCGTGCAGGTTCAGGGCTTCTATCCGGGCGGCTGTGTCCGGATGCAGACGGCGGCGTAACCAGACGAATTCCCTGCCTGAGCGCTGTGTCAGGCGGCGTTCAATATCGTCGGCATCGGCATTAAGCACTTCGGCCAGCGGTGCAATGCCTTCCGGCGATTGCAACAGCTCACCGGGATGCACCCATACGGAATCCACCGGTGTGCTGACCGCCAACGGCTCTCCGCTGCGGTCCAGGATGTTGCCGCGGCGTGTGGGTATTTCCACTTCGCGCATAAAGCGGGCTTCTCCCTGCCCCTGCAGGAATTCGGTTTCCATCACCTGCAGGTTTACCGCCCGCGCGATCAGTGCGACCGAGCACAGCAGGAAAGCCAGCAAAAAGGCGTACAGCCGGGTGATGGGGGCGCCGCTTTTGGTTTCAGTGGTCACGGTTCCACCACCAGAATGTGCAGCTCTTCCGGAGTTTTCATGCCCAGGTGCTCACGCGCCTTGGACTCTACCGAACCCGCATCAGCCAGCCAGGCCTGTTCAAGCTGCAGACGGCTCCATTCGGCTATGGCCGCGTCACGCTGATTTTCCAGTTCGCCCAGTTGCACAGCGAATCCCCTGCTTTGATGTCGGGTATATACAACGCCCAGCGCACTGCCAATGACGGCGATGAGCAGGACGGCAACAATCAGTATTCGGACATTCAAGCGATTTTCTCCGCAATCCGCATGACTGCACTGCGTGCGCGGGGATTGACGGAGAGTTCGTGAGCAGAGGGTTTAACGGCCTTGCCTATCAGGCGCAACAAGGGTTTCCATTCCGGGTCTTCCGGAATGTTGCGACGGACTTGGCCTGGTCGTGCGGCTTCTCGCATAGTCCGCTTGACCAGGCGGTCCTCAAGGGAATGGAAACTGATTACCACCAGCCTCCCTCCCGGGCGCAATTTTCTTATTGCGGCGTCCAGCCCAAGGGCCAGATCTGCCAGTTCGTTATTTATATGTATGCGGATTGCCTGAAAGCACCGTGTAGCCGGATGCTTTTTCTGTTCACGTCGGCCGATCGTCTGTTCGATCAACTGGGCCAGCTGCCCTGTTGTTTCCAGCTTCCGTTGCTGCCGGGCCATAACGATGCTCCTGGCAATCCTGCGCGCGTGGCGCTCCTCTCCGAACTCCCAAAACACTCGGGTCAATTCCCGTTCCGGCGCTTCGGCAAGCCATTCGGCTGCAGTCACGCCCTGTAATGGGTTCATACGCATATCCAGTGGACCATCCCCCATAAAGGAGAAACCCCGTTCCGGATTGTCCAGTTGGGGCGAAGACACTCCGAGATCCAACAATATTCCGTCAAACCCTTCGGTCAGCCCCAAATCCTGGACCAAGCGTTCCATGTCTGCGAAGTTGCCCTGGACCATGTGAAAGAAGCTGTGCTGCCCCAGCTTCTCCACTCCGGCCGCTACCGCTTCCGGGTCCTTGTCCAGTGCAACCAGGCAGCCTTCGTCGGACAACCGCGCAGCTATTTCTGTGCTGTGTCCGCCGCGGCCAAAAGTGCCATCCAGGTAGTTCCCATCCTTGCGGATGTTGAGCGCTTCCAACACTTCTTCCCGTAATACCGGCTGGTGTTGGTAAGTGTTCATCTACTCCGGTTCACACCCCTGGTCCTTCGAGCCGGCCTGTGTCTTACAACACCAGGCTGGCCATTTCTTCCGATACAGCCTCGTTCAGACTGCGTTCTTCTTCTGCGCGTTTCTGGTTGAGTATGGTTTCGTTCCAGATTTCAAACCGGTTACCCATACCCATCATGACCACGCGTTTTTCCAGTCCGGCCACCTGCCGCAAGGTCAGGGGCAACTGAATCCTGCCACTGCCATCGGGTTCCAGCGCGGTGGCACTACCCACCAATTTGCGCTGCAAACTGCGGTGACCTGCGTTGAAGGTACTCAGGCCGGTGACTTCGTCACGCACCCGTTCCCATTCCGCTTCCGGGTATAACCACAAGGCCCCGGAGTCAAACGCACTGTAGGTGAGCACCATGCGGCCGCCACACTGCTCCTGGATCGCATCCCGGTAGCGTATGGGTATGGCCAGACGCCCTTTGGCGTCCAGGTTGATTGCGGTCTCACCAAAATACACTTCATTCCCACTCGTTTGACACTAAATGACACTTTTTCCCACTAATATGCACGATAGTGATTTAATGCGCTAATGTCAAGCAGGGCAATCACTTAGCCAGCTTCGGCGAGGCTTTATTACAGACGAGCGGTATGCTGAGGTGGGGCCGGAATTCTGACTGCCCGAGGGCACGTTACCGGGCTAGGATAAATGTCAGCCAGCGCCGTGGTTTACGTCCGCTTATTCGCGTTCTTGCTGACCCTTGATTGAAGAATCAATCGCCCGGCACCGGAACAGCATCTGGGTGCCTGCTGCGCCGGCCCTGCGGGCTTTCCGGCTCAGCCCGGGTACAATCCTTTAGCTCTGTAGCGTCGATCCGCCCGGTATCGGGTTCGCTTTTGGGTGCCTGCTGCGCCGGCCCTGCGGGCTTCCCGGCCCAGCCTTCCTTCTACCCTGTCGCGTTGGGGCTTCGATCCGCCCGGTATCGGGTTCGCTTTTGGGTGCCGTCTGCGCCGGCCCTGCGGGCTACCCTCGCTTATCACCCCGGTTGAGGGCCGGCCTTACAGGGCATCCTGCC